>NC_021002.1:166845-302029 GCF_000209735.1 Mycoplasmopsis fermentans PG18 | reverse complement strand
TTTGAGTTTTGCTTACATTGTATTTGCTCGCAATTCTGGAATAAGTGATTCTATCTTAACCAGCATAATTTTGAATTCTTTCTTTTTCATCTTCACATATAGATGATCCAAAATTTAAATAATCAGGATAAAATGTATGCAACTTATTTGTTGTTTTATCTTTATATGTTTCTACTTTCAATTTAAATGTAAAATTTTCAAATCTCACAATTCTTATAATCACATCATGAGCTTTATATTTACTTTTTCTTTCATCACTATATTTATAATTAATTAATTGGTTAATCATATTTTTGATTAAGTTAATAGCAATGAATTTATTTAATGAATTTTCATCATTCATAATTAATGAACTTAATGAAAAATTCAAATTACTTTCATAATAATTTTGCTTATCTTGTAAATTCATATTTTTATTATAAGCCTGTTTTATAGTATTTTTAGTAAAATCACAGAAATAGAAAAAGAAGCCTATAGGCTTAATCTATAAACGTTTCTTCTTCTTTCTATATCATATTGCAATAACTGTTGCAATAATTCCAGCAACACTTAAAATAATTACTGGAATTAGTCATGAAAGTAATTTTTTCTTGTTTTTAGACTTAATTTCTAAAGCTTCTTTTAACATTTCTTCTGTAAAAATATTAATTAATTTAAATTCTTTATCTCCACTTATTAAATTTGATTCTTCTTTTAATTGAATCATCATTTTTAATTCATTATTGCCAATTTTACTAAAGAAAGAATCTCACTTTTGGTTTTCTAATAATTTAAATTCAATTAATTTGATTATTTCTTTAGCAGGATAATTTTCTTTTTTGAGAATATCAATAATTTTTTCATTTAAAGCTTTTTTGAAATCATTTAAATTCTTTTCACTTAAAGTAATAACTTCAAAATTTAAGTCTTTTAAATTTAATTTTTTGTTTGCTGATGAATGAGTATTTATAACATTAACTGTATAAGGGTTTTTCAACATAAAATGCTTGCCTTTTAAAGTTAAGGTTGTTCCGATAGCTAAATCTAAATTATTGAAAAATGAATCGGTAAAATCAATAGTATATAACTTATCAATTTCAAGTTTTGGAGCTCTCTTTTTAAATTCTTCTATTATTTTTTCTCTAACTTGTCTAATAGTCTCATTTTTAATTTGAGCCATTTTAACAGGGTCTTTTTTGTTTTCCATATCAACATTCACTTTTACAGTTAAGCCTGCTTCTGGTCAATTAAAATCGTCATCTAGAGCATTGTTGATAACATGGAGTGTGCAAGGATGATAAGTTTTAAAGTTATTATTGAAGTTTATTGTAAATTTTGCAATATTTTCATCTTTATTTCAATAAATGTCATCATCTTTTGGATTAATTATTTTGTTTAACTCTTCATCATTAAACGATATATTAATATCATCTATTGTAATTTTTTTGTAAAGAGATTGATCAATTTTTTCATTGTATTGGATTAAATAATTTTTTAATAGTTCTTTAATGTATTTTTTTATTTCTTCTTTATCTTTTAAACCAAAAACATTTAAAGTTCCAGGATTAAAATTCAATAAATAGCTATAATCTGATTTAAGTAAATTTACATTGTATGTATATGTATCGTTATTAGCTATATAATAATTTGCATCTTTTGATATAGCTTTAACTATTATTTGATTTTCATCACTTTCTTTCAAAATTTTTAATTCGATAATATTCAAGTCAATGTCTTCATTATTTATATCTTTAGCAGATTCAATCAAATTATTAAAATTATTAATTAACTCATTAACAAATACATTGAATGGTATATGTTCTTCAATATTAATATTATTAAATTTAATAAAAATAGGTTTCAATTCTAAATTGATATTAAAGATTTTTCTTCTAATAAAAAAACTATTTAAGCTAGCATTTTCTTTTAAATCAATAACAACTTTAATTAAGTTACTTTTAGAATCAAAATAACAGTTTTTAATTGTTAAAAATTCTTTATTTTTTGAGATAACATAATTTTCAATAAATTTAGCTTCATTATCCTTTTGATTTATATAATTTAAAAATTGTTCATTTGTTTTAAAATCTTGTCTTAATTTGTTAATGTTAATTTCTGGTTTGATTTCAAAATTTTCTTCAAAAGATTTTTCAATTAAAAAATTATTATACTCATTAAAAATATCATCATATTTTAATTTGTCAAGATCTTTTTTTGTTGCGTTTAAATCAATAATTTTTTTCTTGGCTAAGTATTTTTCAAAATCATTTGAAACTTTAAGATTTTTATTTCTTCAAAATTTTTTGATAAATGATGGAGAATTTGCTTCTTCTGTTAAATAACTAGGTTTTGTATATGTAGTACTATTATTATCTATTCAAACAATTTTAAATTTATTAATATTTGTTTTATCTAGTGATATGTCATATATTAAATAAAAACCATTTTTTGTTAATTTGATTTCATTTCCTGGAGCTAAATTAGATATTTCCATATTTTCTAAATCATTTACAAATTCTCATTTTCCTATTGAGTTTTGTTTTAATTCTCTTATTAAAATATTTGAATTTGCATTAATAGTCAAATATTGAGTCTTAATAGCTTCTGCTAATACAGATGAGTTATTACTTTTATATTTTAAATAAAATGAACCAAAAGGCAATCTACAATTAGTTGAATCAAAATGATTTTTATATTTTTTTACGATTTGTTTTAATTCGAAATATCTATCTATGTTTATTGATTCAGATTTATCAATGCCAGAATCTTGTATTCTGGCATATAAATCTCGTAGTTCATATAGAATTTTGATATTTTTTTCTTGTTCATCATAAGGAATATTTTTTCCAATGTAGCGCCCCTCATTAGGATATGGGCCAATGCCCTCATTATTTCATCTATCAAAAAGATCAAATTCTTCTTTTAAAATTTCATAATTTATTAAAAACTCAACTCAGCGGAATTTTTTATCATTCATGAATTCGTAAAGAAATTTAGATTCTTTTTCTGTTATTAAGACAGAACAATAGTTTTTTATGTTTTCTTTCAAAAAATCATGAAATTCATTAAAATTTAATCAAACTATTTCTGATTTAAGTCCTGTTTTAGGATCGATCCCAGGGTCATATTTTTTTGATGGTACAGGATTCCCATTAGCATCTTTAATTTCATTGCCATCTTTATTTAATTCATTTTTGCTTATAAATTGTTTGTATTCTAATAAATCAGGATTTCAATTCGGATATTTTAAATCAATTGTGTTTGATATATCACTTTTTTCAAATTTGATTTGAATTTTTTCTTTAATGCCATTTGAATCTTCATGTATTAAGAAAAGCTTATTAGAAAAATTTAATTTATTTTTAACAATTTTCCTTATATCAATAGCACTATAAAAAATTTCATTATTGTTTAAAGTAACAATTTTTTCGCCATTTTCACTTTCAATTCTAATTTCAAATTTTTCCTGTAAATTTTGTGGTGAAACAAAATAAATTTCTGTTGGTGGATATTCACAAATAATTTCATTTGAAGTTATATTTTTTGATTTAGATTGCTTTATTTGTATTGTTCCATCATTATTTATTTTGTAACTATATCCATAATTTATTATTAATCTTTCTTTTCAATTTAACTGAGAAATATCAGAACTTAGTTTTCACTTTATTTTTTGATTTTTAATCAATAAATATCTACTTGTTTTATTAAGATTAACATTTTCATTAATTAAATAAATATTTAAATATTGATTTTCTACAATTTCAAAATCAAATTTAAAAAATTCATTTTTATTAATGCTTTTGTTTTTTAAATAATTATTTAGTGCTAAATTAATGTCAAGATTTTTTCAATATTGAAGTAATTCTTCTTTAGGAGTTTTTTCACCACTGAATTTATTTAGTTTTAATTTTGAATTTAAATTATCTTTCATACCTGAATAAGATACCAATTCAATATCTTTTTTGTATGGTAATTTAGATTTTAAAATATCAAATATTTCTTCTCAGTTAGCATTTTTTATAGGGCATTTATCTTTAATACTTTCATTTCAATTATTAAAACTATCTTCATTTTTAGAATTAGTGCTTGATATCAAAAATACTCCAGAAGCTGGAATTGTAGATGAAATACCAAGCAAAAAATTTTTTAATTTTTTCATACTATCCTTTCTCCAAAAACACTGTTTTATAGTATTATTGCTTAAATGTTACTTAAATCACCAGATTTGTAAATCATATCTTTTTCGAATTGATTGTAATAAATACTAATTTGAAATCTTGTTTTATTATCTATTGAAAACATTCCATTTCCTATAGGTGCAGATGTTAAAAAATTCTTTTCTCAATTTGTTAATTCATTTTTTGATTTGTACATTTGACTAATAGCATTGACACCATTTTGATTTTGTCTAAAAATTAATGTGTATTGTATGTTTTCAACCATCCCTTTAGTTAAGTTCATAACTTCATCACTTAATTCAAAATCGCTTGGATTTTGTGTAGTTAGAATGACAGAACCATTATATTTTCTTATTGTTTTGACTGTGTCAAATAAAAATTCTAATGATGACATATTATTAGCATTAATAAATCTATGAGCTTCATCTACAATAAGACAAATTTTTCTAGTTTTGTTTTCAAAAAAGTTATTTGATATTCTGTTTCTAACATATGAGAGTATCAAATATAATGATGCTTGTCCCTCATTTGAAGCAATGTTATTAATTAAGTTATAAGTATCTATTACTGTTAAAGTTTTATTAAAATTAATATTTGTATGCCCATTATAAAGATTTGAAAAAATGCCATTATTATTGAAATCTTGATCAAAAATTATTGACAATTTATTTAATGAATCTTTGTAATAAAGCTCTGCTTTTTTGTCTTTAAATTTATATGATTTTAAAAATTTGATATAGTCTTTCATTGTTGGAAAATCTGTGTTTTTTAATTTTTGAATATTTTTTATCTTATTAGATAAATAAAATTCATTTAATAAAAAATTAGCTACTCTTAAATCTCTTGCATCTAAATCTGGATAAAGTAATGAGAAAAATTCTTTAACCATTTTTGTATGATTACTAATTAATAATTCATCACTGACTTTTATATTATCTTTTTCAATTTCATAATTGATTTGTAATGGATTAATTTTTGTTTCTAATCCTTTACCCATTTCTATTCAGTTACCATCTAATTTTTTGCATAAGTCTTTGTATTCTCTTTGAGGGTCAATGATAATAACTTCATTTCCTACTACAAATTGATGCAAAGCTATTTTAGAGGTAGTTGCTGATTTACCTGAACCAGGCACACCTCAAATTATCATTGAAAATGATGTTCTGTCTTTTGTCTTTTTAAATAAGTCAAAAATCACAGGACTACTTGAGGTTGTTGTAAAACCTAATAAAAAGTTATTACCATCATTTAAAGAATTAGAAATTCAAGGTCAACCATATACTATATTTCTTGAACTCATTTCAATTCCATTATTTAGAAAATCATCTTTGATAAAAATTGAATTTTGCAATGCTTGCTTTTGTAAATAATGCATTTTATAAACATTTGCAAATGCTTTTTTAGCATTTATATCATTTTTAGTTTCTAAATCTTTTATTCCCTCTAAGGTTTTACTTTGATTTACAAAAATGATATTAGAATCAAATAAATTCATTTTTTGAACATTAATAAAATCTACTAACTCATCTAGAACTTTTTGTTCTACACTGATTTTTTGCATTTTAAAATTACTTTTAGTTTCAGCGTTTGCTTCATTTAATGACATAGCTTTATCAAGTATTTTTTGTTTAGTGGATTCATTAATAGGTTTTAAGTTTCAAATAACTAAAGATTCACTGTTAAATAAATCACAAGCTCAACCTTCATTAATTTGTAAAGAGTTAAAATCAACTAAAGTTTGAAATGATAAATACTCATTATCAACTTTTATGTATTTGGAATTAAATTCAACTCTTTCTGGTGCTAATAAAGAAATTAATTTGTATTCTTTGTCACTTTGAAGTTTTTTAATTACTTTATCATTTAACTTTTGACCTTGCATTTTCATATCAAGTTCTTTTGTTAATTCAGTATCCAATTCTTCAACAAAATAATTTTGTTTGTCACTTTTTGAAATATTTTTTTTAAAAATCATATTAGCAAAGTCTATTAATTCCATACCAGTAACAACATTAAGTGGTATTTTTGTAGTTTCAAAAGACTTAATAAATTCATTTTCATATTGTTTAAGTTTATTCATTTCATTAGCATAGATAACTAAATAATAGACATCTATGTTTTCAATATTTCTAAGACTTTCAAAATCATTTTAACTATAAATGAAATGTTTCTTTACAACATCATTGGTTTTTACCAAATCAATTGTTTTATAGAGATTTTCATTAATTTTAATATTGTCATCAATGTTAACTGAAGAAGTTTTTTTTACAAAAGTGAATTTTGTTTCAATTGAATTTAAAACATTAATTAGTTGAGAAAAAAACGCCACCTTATCATCCCTATTATTAGAATAAATATTATTACCATAAAACTTAAAAACTGTAAATAATCCTTTTCCTACTGATGAAAATGTTTCAACATATTTATTGTCAATTATTCTTTTAAATGGTATTAAAAGTTTTGTGTCATTTGAACTGTTTAATTTATATTTTTTTACTGAAGATTTAAATTTTAATATTCTTAGTATTAAAACATATAATCTACAGTTATGTTTTTTGCTTGGAATAATTAACCAAATTAAAGAACAAAAAGCCACTAAAAATATAATGATTTTTATTCACAAAGGCAATCCATTAGCAAAGCCTAAAGCTGCTGAAAAACCTGAAATTCCAAGAATAATTATTGCATCATAAATATTTAAATTTTTTCAAATATTTAATTTTAATGATGATATTTTTTTGTTTTGATTCATTTTTATTTTTTCCTTTCCATGCTTGTTATTATTCTTTTAATGGATGATTCATTTTCAATTAACTCACTTAATTCTTTGCTTATTTCGGATGTTTTTTTAAGGTCTTTTTCACCTCGAAGAGTTTTAGACAATTGATCCATTTGTTTTTGTGTACTTGCTAATTCTTTTTTTCAGTCATTTAGAGTTTCGGGTTTTTTAGCTTTTTTTGCGGCACCTATAGTCTGTGGAGTGGTTTCTGGTTTTTTTGTTTGATTATTATTTTGCATTATTATAATCAACTCAGCATTTTTTGCGTTCCCTGTAGGATGATAATCTGTTTGCGAAGTGGTTTCAGGTTCTGAAGATGAATTATTCTTTGAATTAGATTTACGTTTTGAAATTTTTTTTGTTGCTTTTGCAGCTAATTTTTTGGTAAATTTCCCTAGATAACTTGTATATTCAACTCCGAATATGCCAAACATAACTTTATTTAATGATAATGAAGTAATTAATGCACCTGTGTAAACAATCAAGGCACAAATGCCACTATCAATACCTGTTGCATCTGACATAGGCTTAATGATTTTTGATGCGCCACTAAAAAATAAGACCATAAACGAAATTGATAAATTCAAAATCATAATTGCTAACATTTTTGAAAAGAATTGTTGTTTTCAAACTTTTAATTTTTTACCACCATCTTCAATAGAAACAACACTAATTAAAGGAGCTTGAATAAATAAGAAAAAAGCTTGATAAACATTGATACTTATATTGATTGTTATATTGCCAACAATATATAAAGCAAAAATAGCTATGAAGCTATTTAAAAATAAGCTCCCCATATTTGAATTTAATAGACTCAACTCATCTTTCATAAATTCTTCAAAAGTAATCGAAAATGGATCGATAAATCTAGGCTCAGGAGCAACTGATTGATAAATTAAATTACCAAGTTCATTTGTTTCTTGACCACCACTAATTACAGTGTTTAATACATTAATGCCATATTTTGCAAAAAATGTAAATACTCAAATTAAAATTGGTATTACTATTATAAAAACTAAATTAGGTATTATAGCTTTCAAACTTGCTTTAAATGATTGAAAGCTTTCTTTACTTTTATTATAAGAAAGCTTAAAAGCACTAATTGCTAAGATTATAAAAAATAAACAAATGCTAAATATAGCTATGCCAATAAATGCACCAGGCAATACCTTTAAATCTTCATAACTATTAATATTAGAAAGTGGTTTACCAAAAATCATTAAATTAAGAAAATCAAAAGAAACAAAATTAATTAATTTTGATAAACTATTAATAATAAATAAGGGTAAACCAATTAATATAAATCAAGGGGCTTGATATAATTTAAATAAAAGCCATCAAAAAAGGTCTTTAAACATAATTATTTCAATGAATTAGAAATTAAACCACATAGTCCAGGCCCCAAAATTAATAATGCTAAAAGAACACCACAAGAAATTAAAGAACCATTTAGTGCCTTTTTTAGCTTTGCAGGAGTATTGTTGCCTTTTGAAGTAAATGCAGCATTCATAGCAATTGTGATTATTGATGTTACAAATGCAATTGCAAACAAAATTCCAAAAATAATAGCAGAGTATTTTACAAATTCATCAAGTACATAAGTCGATGTATTTTTTAATACTGATATTCCTGGATTATTGTTTGCATAATATAAAGATGTTATTTTCATTTTTTCCTTTCCAAAAGCAAAAAATGCACTATCAGAAATAGTGCTTGTATTTTTCTTGCTTTTTATCAAACTAAATATTTATTTTGTATTTTTTATTTTATTTTCAAGTCTGAGCTTGAGATATCTCCAAAAATTTTATAAGTATCTTGGAGTTGTTTAAATTTATTTGTTAATTCTTCATCAGTTGCTGATGCATAATTAACAGGTTTATTTTTTGTTTCAAATTTTGTTAATGTTCTAGCATCTAATTTAGCGACGTCATATAAGAAATCTATTTGTTTTCAAATGACAGATTCTAAATCATAGTTTACTTCTAATAATTTACTTAAAGGTAAAAGAAATTCTTTTAAATAATACATAACTTCATTAGCAATAAATTTTGCTTGTGAATGATCTCATTCTTCATTTTGAGCTTCAAATAATCAATATAAAGGAGCATCTTTAGATAATTCTTTAGAACCAAAAAGTTTGTCTGCTTTATGTTGAAAAGCTATATTAGTATATGCTTTTCAATTTCACGATCCAAAACCAGAATCAATAATAGGTAATAATTTATTTAATGCATTTTTTGATTTCTCTAAAGCTCTTAAAACTTCAGGTTTTAAATCTTGCAATTGTTCTTTTAATGTTTTATTAGTATCAATTTTTAAGTTATACAAGTTTTTAAATAAATTAATCATTGATACATATAAGTTGATTTGATTACCTATTGTGTTGTATGGTTTACATAAATTTTCAAAATGCTTTACTCTATAAAAAGCTCTTGTTGCTTCTTCCATCATTAGATAAATTTTATCTAGTGCTTGAATTTGTTTTGAGTTCAATGATGACAATTTTCCATGAGTTGATTCATAGTTAATTGAGTAACCATATTTATTGTTTAATCTATCATAAAATCTAACTGCATTATCTTTAAAGAAATTTATGAATTCATCTTTTGTTAAGTTAGGTCAAGTTTTCTTACTAAAAGAAGTTTCAATGCAAAAGTTAATATCACTTAAAAAAAGATCTTCTTTCTTTCATTTTAAGTCTGGATCTTTATAATTTTCCATAAAATATCCTAAAGCATCTACACATTCAATGTAATTTTTATAAATATATGTTGGACTTTTATGGTTTTTTTCTACTTCTTCTTTGTTGTCTAAAACTTCAAATTTTTTATTTTCAAAATATTTCAATTCATTAATTAATCTTTCTTTTCTAGTGTTAATAGATAAAAGGTCTGTTTCATTTAAGTTTTCTTTTAAATATTTTCCACTAATTAATGTTTTTAAATATATTCCATAGTAGAAGAAACCAGGAACTTGAAAATCTAATCAATTCTTAACATTTGCACATAGTGTTCCGTCATGATTAGCTAAGTTTTTATCTCCCATATAAAACTCAATATTTTTAAAATCTTTAATTTCTGGTCTTATAGATTTTTTGGCAGAAATAACTTTTTTATCACTAAAACCTTCTGCATTTTCCTTTTTTATAGTTGGGTTTTTAGATGGTTTTGGTGGATTAATAGGAAAAGCAAACCAATTACAACTAGTTGCTGTTAAAGCAGTTACAATTGGTAATGTTATTGTTGGTAATATTGTCTTTAATCATATCTTTTTAGTTTTCATATTGCTCCTTATTTGCTATATAAATATTATACTTTATATTTATATTAAAATAAATCTTTAATTAAAGATAATCTAAAAATACTATAAAACAGTGTTTTTAGTAAATTAGCTAATTAATTTGTTATATTTAATAAATGGTCATAATGTTGCTTTTATACCTAGTTTTTTGTTATGTATATCTAATGTATGTTTCTTATGCATTTTAGATGCAATAATTCATAAAGAAACAAATCTATAAAAAACAAAAACAGTAATTACAACATTAATGATAGTATAAGTTCACAGCAATGCTTTAGAAGACATTTTTAATAGTAAAACATCTTCTGAATTAATTGCTAGCACTAAAGAAATAGGTAATAATATGATACAAAAAAGAATTAAAGTAAATAGGAATCAAAAATTAACTAATCAAAAAATTCTTTTTTTAGTAAAGTTTGTTATTGGCACTTGTATAGTGCTTTCTAAAGTATAAACTGTGCTTGGAATTTGTTTTGGGATTGTATTATTTTCTTTTGAAAAAACTTCAGAATTTTGATCTTTTTCTTGCATAATATTTATAGATTTTTGCTTATTTTAAAGATAAAATCTTTATCGTTTTTTAAATCTTCACTAACAAATTTCAAGCATTTTTCATTTACACTTACAGCTTTAACCATAAATTTTTTATTAGAATTTAATTCACCACAATATTTTAGTATTCATTCTTTGTTCTTGATTAATCTTAAAATTAAGCTTTGATTCTTTAAAATTTCATCTGGTGCTAATTTAATAACTGCCGGGTGAATATTAAAAGCTTTAAAACAGACATTTAAATCTTTTTTAAGTGAATCAGGTAAATACCTGAAAATATATGGATTTCTTTCTATCAATTTTAAAATCATTTTTTTATTGTTTTTACATTTATCAGAAAAATTATCAAAAATTTTTGTATCTCCTGATTGAATAAAAGAAGCTTTTATAACATCATCATCTTTTTGTAATTCTTGAGATGAATAGTAATAAGCTCTTCCATTATTTTTTACAGCTTTTAACACTATTTCTTTATCATTTTTAAATTCTGGAAGACAATACTCAATTCTCATTCCATCATTTGTGACAGCTTTTAGTAAACTTTCTCTGTCTGTATAATATCTAAATTTTTTCATTTTTTTCCTTTCTTCTTTTGTCAGAATTTTCTTTTCAATATCTTAAAAGTTTTAATCTATTGGAGTTTTTATCATTTGAAAATATATATTGTCTAATTTGTTCTAATTTAGAATCATCTTTAAAAAGGAAATTGTAAAATTTGATTTTGTTTATTTTTTTAAAGATTTCAAAAACATTTTTATCTTTATCAAAATCAATTCCTTTAATAAATAAGTTTTTAAATTCTTTTTTGAAATTAGTTGAATATGTCATTAAATCATTTCAAGATTTTAAAGAATTATATTTTTCAAAAAAATCTTTATCATAATAGCAACTTACTCAATTTTTGTCCATTCCATTGTCTGAATCATATTTTCGAATTAAAAAGTTATCTGGATTTTTATTTTCAAAATCATTTATGAAAACGACAGCACCTTTTAATATTATTTTTTCATCAAAACAGTATTTAATAAGTTCTAATTGCTTTGATAAGCTATAAGCTATTTCATATCTTTTCTTAGGATATTTACCATCACTTTTTCTGATTCATAACACAGTTAAGCAAGAAGTATCACCATTTTTTCTAAAAATAAAATCAAAGTTAATTGGCACTTCTATGTTTTTATATTCCTTGCCTTTTAAAATTGTATTTATATCTTTGGCAGTTGTTTTTTCAATAGTATATTTGTTTTCTTTTAACACATTTTTAATTTCTTCTTTTAAAAACTTGAAGTACTCAACATTTTGAAGTCTATAATATTCTAAATTTATAATTTCTTTACTATTATAAGGTTTAGATTTAGATAAAAATTTATTTGGTTTTCTCATAATCAAATCAATTAAACTTTTGACTCTTCTTGATTTAAAAACATCTAATAATTTTTCTTTGAATTTATTGTATGTCATTTTTTATTAACTCCTTCTTTTATGCTTCAATAAGCTTGTCTCCTTTTTTGTTTATTCTTACTAATTTTGGCGCTTTTGATCTTTCGCCATTTGTTAAACTAGTTATTTTTTCAACATATTCAAGTTGCTTTTGTAAATTCAAAAATGGATAACTTTCATCTGTTGCACATTTAACAAAATCTTTTAAATTTTTTACATGTATCTTAAAAATATGACTTAGGTCAATATAAGATGAAATTTCTTTTACATCATCTAATTCATCTTTTGAATTTACTTGATTATTTCTTATGTCAATTAAGTTTTCTTTATCATTTTTTACCTTAGCATTTTTTGGATAACATGCAACAAAAAACAATCATTCATCATCTTCTGCCATAAATAGAATAGAATTAACTTTTAATTTTAGATAATCTTCAATAATTGCTCGACCTTTAATTTTTAATGGTATGGTTGATAACATATTAATTTTATTATTTGGTGTGTTCATATTTTCTCCTTGTTTTTTATAGTTATTAATTTTGTTTTTCTAATATTAGAATTTTTTCAACTTTAGTTGCTTTGCCCTTACGAGAATTAAGCAATTTAGAAGTTTTAAAATTATTTGTATTGGTATCAATTCCTACTTCTAGGAATGAATAAGGAACTTCATTTTTAATTTCTTTTCAAATGTTTTCTATTAATTCAAAATCATAAACATCACCAATTACTAAACAAACTTTAGCTTTTGGTTTTAATTTAGATGAAATATTTATTAAGTATTTTTTTATAAAATTTGTGTATTCTTTTAAGTCAAGCGAATCTGAAAGTTTGATTTCTTTTTTTAAATTATTTTTTTCAAATCCTAATAATCAAAGTCTTAATCAATTGCTTTTTGTGTAATCGACTAAAGATAAATAGGGTGGTGAAGTAATAACTAAATCAACACTATTATTTTTTAAAAAATTTAAACTATTTAATGAATTTCAATATTTAAAAATGGACTCATAATTTTTAGATAGAAAAATTTCTCATTTAATTTTTAATCTTTTAATTAAATTATCGAATATGTCAACATTAGGTTTAGTTAATTTATTTATTTCAGAATATTTTTTAACATAATTTGTAGACATTGAAATAGTATTTGGCATATTTAACGAAAAATAAATTGTTGTACCATCTTTTTTCATTGGACCGTGCATAAGTCCTAATGATAATGCAAGTATCAAATTATCAATATCTTTGTTATTTTTCCAATTAATGCCAATTTCATTTTTTAGAAAAATTAGTTGTTTAAGTGTAAAATCACTATAAAAAACTTTTAAATCATTATATTTTTCACTCGTTATATTTATAGACCTTGGCAAAAGCAAATACTTGTTTTTTAATTCTTTTATTCGTTTTTCAATCTTTTCTATATTTGATATATTTATAAGTTTGGATTTTGACAATACAAATGCATAAGGGTTTAAATCATTACCTACAAATTTTCTATTTAATTTTCTTGATGCATAAGCTGTTGTGCCTCTTCCTGAAAAGTTATCCATAACTGTATCATTTTCCTTGGTATATTTTTTTATAAAATATAACGGTAATTCAACAGGAAACATAGCTAAATAAGAAGATATTGAATTAAAACTATTAGGACTGTATTCCTTGTTTAAATTTGCTTCACAAATAAACATTTTTTTATCTATATCTTTAAAAAACTTAATTGATTTTCTCATATTTTTTGTTTGTTTTATTTAATAATTTTTTTAATTGTTTTAAATTCATTTCTTTATTCTTTATTGCAAAATAATCAATAGCTTTCAAATACACTTCATTTAATATTCCAGGATTATTATTACAATTATTGAGAATATATTCAACAAGACTATTGCCTAATTTAAAATTAGTTTTTAGCCTATTGTAATTAATAATTTGATTAAGATTATTTAAAGAATACTTTTTTAAATTGAATATTTTAAAGCCTTCTCATTTTGAGGAATCAATTTGATTTGAAGAATTTATTGTCCCTATAATCGAAAAATTTTTAATCTTAAAACGCTTGTTTGAATAACATATTTTTTCAACTTTATCTAGATTTATCGAGTTATAAATATCAAATAATAATTTTTTGAGCTCTGGTTTTAATTTATTAATATCTTCAATGAATAAGATTGCATTATTTTTTAAATTTGCTAGTATGTTTAACAGTTCAAATTCATCAACAATATTATTACTAGTTATAGGTTGCAAACTTCTATCCTTAAATTGAGAAATTATATTCGCTAAAGAATATTTGCCATATCCCTTTGGAGCAACAAAAATCATATTTGGAATTTTTTTACTTTCTTGAAGCAATATAATCAATGATTTTATTAAATCTTTTTGTCCTCTAAACTCTTTAAAATTTATTGGTGTTAAATTATACATTTTACTAAAATGACTGTTTTATAGTGTTTTTGGTTTATCAGACATTAATTTAATTGCTTCTTCTAGTGAAAATTCTATGTCTTGATTTAAATTGATTTTTCTTACTACATCATCAATAAGAGAGTCTTTAAAACCTAACATTTTCAAAGTTTCATTGATTTCTTTTGATGATTTATATGTTGTTACATAATTTTCAAACATAGTTTTAACTTTTTAACGTCTTTTGATTTTGATGATAATTTTTCTTTTAATTCTTCAACAATTATTCTTGCAATTCTTGGATTAATATATTCAATTTTTGCAATCTCTTCAATGTTGCCATCTCTAATTAAATTTATAGCTTTATCAAATCCAACATTTAAAACATTAAATGCTACTCTAGGACCAATGCCATTTAAATTAAGTAAATCAGCAAATAATTTTCTTTCTTCTAATTCTTTAAAACCATATAAAGATCAAGTAAAATCATTTTTAATTTCATATAAACACATTTTTAATTCTTGATTTAATTTAATCCTTTTGTTATCTGGAAACGTAACATAGTATCCAACATTATCTGATTCAAAAATTAGATTTTTTCCATCTTTGTAAACTATTTTTCCTTTTCTATATAAAACCATATTTTTTTCCTTTCTAATCAAAACTATCTAAGTAGTTTTCATATTCAGACAATATATTTATAAAAATTCTTTGTATTTTGAATGAAATATTTTCAGGAGATTTTTTGAAGCCATAACAATATTTTTCATAAATGTAATCCTGATATTCTTTTTCTTCAATCTGATTATTTCCAAGTAATTTAAAAATTTTTTTAATTTTTTCCATTAATTCATTTTTAATTCTTTGGAATTTGAAATTCTTTTTAAAATCATTACTTTTATTCAATTTAAATGCTTTTAGTAATTCATAATATATATTTAGTTGAAGTAAATTATTTTCTAATCTAAGAGTTTTTAATAATTCATAATCAAATAAAACCTGATTGATTTTTAATAAATTAATATCAGATATACCAAATCCAAAATATTTATTAATACTTTGCAACTTTGCAATGTCAAAATTGATTATTGTTTTTGAATCTATTAATTTGCTAATTGATTCCATATTTATCTAACAAGCTCTTTTTTAAATAATTCTTGTCAGTTTTTATAATTTGTTTTTCTTTTAATAGATTCATTAATTAATTTTTCAACTTTAAAATCTTTGGTATCTAGTAAATAAGTTTCTCTTCTATTGAATACACCAGCTTTTAGTAATCAATCTATTACTAATTCCATTTTTAAAGTTCTAGATTTTATATTATTAATTTCTTTGTATTCTTTTTTAGTCATATTTTCTCCTTTGTACTTATGCAGTAAATAAACAATTTAATAATTTTTCACTTGATTCTTGATTAATTTTGCTAGGCAATGTTTGAAATGGAAATTGTGTGATATACAACTCTTTTTTATAATTAATTTTTTTGTTAAGATGATTAAATCCACAATCTAGTATGTAAATGATTTTAGATTTACCTTTACTATTTAATGATGTGAATAAAATTTTTTTATTTTCAAAATCTCATTCTATGAAAACTTCATTTTTGTTTTGAGTTTCCAGTAACTTCAAAATCTTAATATTGCCTTTATAAAAAAGAACATATGGTGAATAGCGATAATTTTTTAATATTTCTGGAAAATTATCATCAAAAGCTGTTATATACTTAATGCCTTTTTGTTTTAGTTCATTTAATACTTCATCTATTTTAGCTTGAGCAACTGTTTTGTAAGTTTTTAAAAATTCATAAATTTTTCAAATATTTCCTTCATATTTTCAACTTAAATAAATTATTAATTCTTTCATAATTAATAAGATTTGTTCCTTTTTGCAATTGCTTTGAATAAATTAGAATTTTTATCATTTAAATTGAAAATATTTTCTTTAATATTTCTATAAATTTCTTTATTTGAATTTAATTTGGTTCATTCTGACTTTTCCAAATAAAGCAATGCTCTAAGTGCTTCATCTGATTGATCTAAATCTGGCATTTTCGAAAAATAATTTTGATTGTTTTCTTTAAATTTTTTTATAAAACTTTCTATCTTTAATCAATCTTCTTTTTTATCTAATATTTCAAAGAAATCAGCTCCATAATAAGGTCTTAAGTCTACTTGTTCATAATAAAAATTATTAAATAATCTAATATTCTTTATATAATCATTATCTAAAAATCATAAAGCACCCTTAATATTCATTTTTGGGTAAATAATTTTTAAGGCTTCTAATTGTTTAATGATATTCTCACAAGTTTTTTTCATTGCTTTATGTGAATAGCAATCTCTCTTTCTTAAATAAACAACAAACATATCTGTTGGTTCATCTTTTGTTGAATTATTATTCAATCTAAAAATGAAAGATGCATTGATTATTACTTGTTCAGGAATGTCTCCTAAGTGTTGTCCCTCTTTAAGAGGCAAATTGTATCTAAAATTACTTCTTTGTAAACTAAAACCATATTGAGTAATTAAACGTTTAGCACAATATTGAATAAATTTTTCATAAATTCTTTCTTGATGCTTCAAAAATGATTGTTTAATTTTAGTTTTAACATCAAATGGGTTGGTTGGTGAAACAAAATTAAAAGGTTTATTGATTATTTCTTTTATAAGTTTTGATGTGGCATCATTTGTTAAGGCTCTTTTAAGTTCTGTTTCAAATTGACTATATTCCATATTTTTCTCCTATTGTTTTATTTTTTATAAATCTGATAACTAGCATAAACTATCGGCGTTGCTGTATAGGTTCCCATCATAGTACCTGTTATTGCTACTAAAACTAAACAACAAGCACCATTTTGATTATCAAGTGGTTTTTTAGGTTATTTTTTAGAGAGTTTTTGAAGGTAGTTCTCTGACAATTTAGCTTAAAAATTCCACTTTAGTTTGGGATTTTGCTCCATGCTTGCTTGCTCGGTCCATTTTTGATTACCTTGCCGAGCTGCTTGGCTAATGAGAGAGCAGAGAGAAATTGATTTATACTTGTTCAAGAGGTCTCCTGATGCTTTTTATTTCTTCATAAATCTGATAACAAGCATAAACTCTGTAAGAATTCGAAAAATTCCATAAATCTTGCTTAAATTTTGAATCATTTATATGTTTTAAATTGATAAAAAAATATTTTTCTGATGATTTAGCAAACACAAAATCATAAATATTCTTAAAATTCTTAATTTCTGATCAAGATTTGTTAGATTTTTTGCAAATTTTTAAATAAATTCTCGTAATTTGTGATAATTTAAACTTTTTCATAGTTAAATAGATTACTTTATGAATCAATGATTCATATATTAAGACTTTTCCATTACATTCCAAAGTCTTAATAACTTATTCCTTCAATTTTGAATAGACAAATATCAAAAGTTAAATAATGTCAAGTGTTTTTTTCAAAATGCAACATTAAAAAACAGATATTTAAAATATCAGTGAATTTTTGTATAACCTACTTTTTATATAATTTTCAGTCATTTTGATAAACAACTGCCTTACATTCCAAAGTCATTTTTGTAATAAGTTATATTCTCATAACTAGCCAACGAAAGCATTTAAAAGAATGTGAATTAAGGTCATATTCTCTAACATATTCGAAAGCTTGTAAATCTGAGCTAATTACATCAATTCCAAGAACAGCAACAACTGATTTAAAAAAGACATAGCCTTGATTTTTTGACAAATTTAAAAACTTATTATTAATTAAAACTTTATTATCAGTATTTACTTCATATTTGTTTTTAGACACTTTTTTAGACTTATATGTTAAAAACAAAAATTTAGGTATAAATTTCAATGATGAGATTAAAGATAATCTTCAAACCTCTTCATTTTTTAAGTAATAATATTGTTCTTTTTTAGTTTTTCAATTTTTATAAGTTAATTTTACAAAAGTAAAATTTGTATATCAAGAATCGTTTTTGTTGATGGTTTTAATCAATTTACTTTTAAGCAATTTTTTGTATGCAAAAAATAATGAACTTCTAGCAAAACCATATTTCATTAATCCTGTTAATTCTACAAATTTTCTTCTAGCTCCTGAATATATCAAAAAAATATAAACATAAAAACATACCTTTGAATTCATTGATACTAATTCATCAAAAATTCTTTTTGATATTGTTATTTTCATTTTGAATAGAGTAGATAAAAAAATCAATGCCTTATCAGCAAAATTTAAATACTTTTTACTCTTTCACATTTTTTCAAATAAAGATTTTGAACTAATCTTTTTGAACAAAGATTCAGTTTTAGTTTCAGAAATTTTAGAATTTGCCGTTTTCTCTGGTAATAATTTTTTATTAATTATTATTTGTTTTTTTTCTGATTCTAACTTGTCATAATTTAATCCATAGTTTTGAAAGAATGTTGAAAAAGTATCAAAATTTCCTGTATAAGACATAATTTCACCTCCTTTCTATATTTAGTTTGATAGAAAGAAGAAAAAAACAAGCTTTATGCTTGTTCTCTCATTTAAATTCATTCCCACAATTAGTTTACAGCACCTTTTTAAATTCCAATTTATATTTATCTTTTTGTTCTTTTTCTTCATTATTAATGACTTTATAAAAAGTTTGAAAATCATAGGGATTACCTTCAATTTTCACACTTGAATAAATAGATTTAATTTTTATTTTTCTATTCAAAATCAAAAAATCTTTGCATAAAAAAACGCTTGACAATTTCTCTTTAATCTTGCCAATTAATTCAATTATTTTGTTTGTAACCTTGAATATAGGCTTATATTCCTTGTTAATCATAAAAAGATTATAACACAACTTGTATATTACTTGTATATTACTTGTATAAAATCTCTCTAAGTTGTTCTTTTTTAATACTGCAGTCTTGGTATCCTTTTAAGCACATTTCAACATATTCTTTATTTGGTTTGCAAGGACTATATCCGCAATCCATATAATAATAAAAAGCTTTAATTTTTTTGCTATTTAATTCAATTTCAATATCTTCTTTTTTATATAAAAAAGGATAATCTTCATATTCATCTAATTTAAAAATATCTTTATCATTTAATTCAAAAACTCCAACTTCAATATTTTTGTCTTTTACTTTTCTGATATTTAAATAACAACGATCTTTTTCTCCCTCAAAACTTAAAGAAAAATTATTTAAAATAACTTTACCTAAAAATTTTGCTGAGGGACATAAGTTTTCCATATGTCCCGAATTTAAATTAGATCCATAGGCAATGTAATATTTTTTCATAGTTTAATTTTAAAATAAAAGTAGATAAAACTGAAAATTATGCGATTTAATTACCAAATAAATTTATGATTATTTTTTAGAAAAATAATAAAAACTTAAAAAATAAAATAAAGTATTATTGTAAAAAATAGTGTTAATTCCAAAATAGAGACCCTTGGTTTTAGAGATCTCACTTTTGGAATTAACATTTTTAATATTTCAATTATTATTTTATAAAGATTATTAATATATAATTAAAACATGGATTTTATACGTAGTTCTTTTGCTATAAATAAAGATGTTAATGATGGCATAGCAGCGTTTGTAGCAATAGTAGGAATGATAGCATGTATTGCAACAATAAGTGTATCAATTCCTCAATTAGTTTATTTATTAAAAAGAAAGAAAACTGGGGAGGTTAAATTCTATTCATTCTGAATATTTTTTGCTGCATTATGTAGCTGAATAATATTTGGATCATTCACAGGGGAAGAAGCTAAAATGGCGGCTGTAGTTTATGCCAATATTTTGTGTGCTTATGTCTATTGTGTACTTTTATTCTTTATGTACAAATATGATGAAAAAGTAAAAAGAAACAAAAGAAAATTTGTAGTTTTAGGAATAACATTAACTTTAACTACAATTTGTGCAATTGTTGGTTTTGTCGGTTTATATCACAAAAACAGTGAAGGCAATGGTCTTAATTTTGATCCTAATACAACTGCTATTTTGTCTCAAATTATTCCAGTTATATCAACTTTTGCATTCTTACCACAAGTATTAAAAACATTTGAAAAGAGAGATATTGAAGGCTTATCAGTTGGTTTAATTTTAATGTTTGTATTAACAAATATTTTTTGAATTGCATACTGAGTATCACTCATTATTGCAGAAGGAAAATTAACTCCAGCCTTAACTTCAACACTATTATGACAAACATTGTCATTGTTAATTTACATATCACAATTATCAATGATGTTACACATCTTGAAAACAACAAAAAAAGCTATGCAAGAAGCTAAAAATAATCAAGAAAATTCAATTCCACAAAATGACCAAAACAACTATAAAACAGAGGCTAACGAAAATGTACAAGAGTAAATTAAACATTAAAGAAACTCAATTAGCAATTCAAGATTTGAAGTTTGCATTTACTAAAAAATTAAACAAGGAATTACATTTAACTAGAGTTTCAGCCCCTTTATTTGTTGCTAGAAATACCAAAATAAATGATGGCTTAAATGGGGAAGAACCTGTATCTTTTGTTCCTAAAAATTTTGATGAAACTGTTGAAATAGTTCACTCTCTTGCTAAGTGAAAAAGATATGCATTAAAGAAATACAACTTCAGTACTTATGAAGGCATTTGAACTGATATGAATGCAATTAGAAAAGAAGAAGACTTAGATTACCTACACTCTTTTTATGTTGATCAATGAGACTGAGAATTAATTATTAAAAAAGAAGACTGTAATCTTGAATTTTTGAAAAAAATAGTCAACACAATTTTTAAATGTATTCGTCATGTTGAATACAAACTTTTAGTTGAATTTCCACAACTAAGTCAAAAATTACCTGAAAATGTAACTTTTATTAGTAGTAGTGAGCTTTACAACTTATATCCAAAATTAAGCCCTGAAGAAAGAGAAACAAAATTTGCTAAAAAACACAAGGCTATATTTATTTATGAAATTGGTTATCCTTTAGCAGATAATAAGCCTCAATCAAAACGTGCTTTTGACTACGATGACTGAAAACTAAATGGTGACTTAATTGTTTATGATGCAGTTAATAAAAGAGCTTTAGAAATCTCATCAATGGGAATTAGAGTTGATAAAGATTCCTTATTAAAACAAGCTGAATTTAGTCATGTTTCTCAAGATGAATTTAAAGACTATCATAAAAATATTATTAATAATACTTTCCCTTTAACTATTGGCGGTGGTATAGGGCAAAGTAGACTTTCAATGTTCTTGTTAGAGAAGAAACACATTGGTGAAGTTCAAGTAGGTATTTGACCTAAAAAATTAATTGATGATTTAGCTAAAGAAGGCGTACAACTTCTTTAAATTGTGTACAAAATTATTAAATAAATTAAAAAATAGGAAAAATTTATGAAAAATCATGCTTTTTTCCTATTTTTTTCCGCTTTTGACTCTTCTTTATTTATATTGAAAAGATATAAATTGAAAGGAGGAAAATGAATCTAACTTTTAATGATTATTTTATGGGCTTAATTTCACATAAAGATCAAAATAGTGTTTTACACAATATCTTTAAAATGGAAAAAGTCAATGAGCAAGCTTACAAAAAGACAATTGGAGGAGGCAACAAATCAAACATACTTAAAAACATCTTTAAACCAAAAAATAAAAGTCAGCATATTTTATCTATTATGAAACCTGAACTTGCGCAAATTATCAAAGAGGATTTCTTAAAAAGTCAATCTAAAAATTGATTCAAAGATTATTATTCCAAAAATACTTATTATAAGTATAAAAAACAAGCAGTAGAGGAGTTTTTGTACCATTATTTTAACGAATAATCCACCTCAACCACCACAACAATTGGTGCATGATATTTCGCAAGAACGTTATGTATACAAATCAGAATATTTAGATGCTCCATCTTATTTAACTAAAGATCACTATGATGTAAATTTTAAAGATGCATGCAATATTGTAAATGGTAATATTGAAATAAAAAGATATTTTACAGAAGATAGATTTGCAATTAAAATATTTTTTATTCAACCCAAAAATTTACATAAAAAATTCTTTGAAGGTTTTGATATTGAAATAAATGGAAAAAGAATTGATGGAAACATAATTAGAAGCTGCACAAAATTGGAAACAATGGATAGCAGTTTACTAAATGAAAGACTTAGTTTTAAAAAATGGTATTCGAAATTTACTGAAGAAACAAGTGCATATGGATTAACAATCCTTTCACCTAAAATTATAAATTTACCTTACGAAAAATTCCGTATTTTAAGAGTTTACTTTAGAAGTAAAGAAAAAACAGAAAAACAATATTGAGAAATCAAGAAAATCAATGATGAAAGAAGAGAATATACTTTCAATGCTAAAGACAATAAGGTATATTTCAAAATACCTCAACTATATGAATTTAATTTCAATGGTTACAATAGTCACATAGAAAAAGATGAACTTAAAATTCATTATTTAAACTCAATAGTTAAACTTAATGAATTTGATAGATATGAAAGAAAAAATGAATTAGCAACTATTGAGACTGAAGAAGCAAAAGAAAGTAGTTTATCAGATCACTGACCTTATGGTTATACTGCACCTTGACATGGAATTACATGAGAAGAATATTATGAACAATTCCCAAGGTTATTAAATCTTTTAAAGATTAGCAAAAGTTTTTATGCTTCTCAAAATTTAACTAATTATGGCTTCAAGAATATTGCAAATGAATTATTTACAAAAGTTAAGAATGAAATCTACACTAAAACCACAACAAGTAGTGACGATTCAACTAAGTGAAAAGACTATAAAACAGGCACATACGAAAATTTCATAGATTATGATTATGACAATGGTTATTTAGTAAATTCAACAAAAAGTCAAAAAGCAGGTCTATTTATTCCATATAATTACAAAGGTAACTTAAAAACAAATTATGTTCTTTATTTCAATGATAAAGCATATTCAAATACTTCTTCACCTATTATTTTAAATATCAACAATCACCAATTATTTAAGAGAAAAATATTAGATCATGTTGAAGGAACAATTCAATTAAAATACGAAGAAAATAATGATATTTTTGATTCAAATTCAACATATGAATTTAAAGGAGAAGATATTGAAGAATATTTAAAATTAAAAGACTTTTCTTCAATTTATTCTTTAGACAGATATAAGGTAAAAAATGGATAAGGCTAAGAAAAAGAAAATTTTAATTCCACTCTTAAGTACTGTTGGTGTTTTAGCTGTTGTTACTCCAATTGTTGTTGTATCTGCAGCTAAAAGTAAACATAAGGAAATTGAAAAACAAGAAACAATAAATTCTTTTGAAGAATTTCCTAAATTAGAATATAACAACTATTACAAGTACATTAGAATAGGTGAAAAAGGCGAAGAATATATTGATGAAAATGTTGTGCCTTTAATAGTGAAAGATGTTTTTCAAAAACTAAACGCAGATTATCAAAGTAAAATTTCTTTTGATTATCAATTTGTAAGCAAAAATCATTTAGAACTTAAATTTAAATATGTTTCAGAAGACAAAACACTTTTCAAAACTTATGTTTTAAAAACTAAAAATATGGTTTAAATTTAGGTTTAAAAAATCGCAGTTGCTTGCGATTTTTTATTCATTTTCTTTAGCAAGTTTTTCTACTATTTTTTTGTTTGCAGATTTTTCTTTTCTTGCTTGTGCTCTTAATTCAGCTTTTGTAACACCTTTGTTAGGTTTGATTTTCTTTGATAAGTCAACAGTAATTGTAGATGTTTTTGTTTGTTTTTTGGTTGTTGATTTTTTAGTAGGTTTTTTCAATGTTGCACTCACCTTTCTAGTTTTTCTAACTTTTTTTGGTTTTTCTTCTACTGTAATTTTATCATTTTCAGGAATTAATTCTACAGTTGAATCTTTGTGAACATTTGAAATAATTGTAATTTTTTCAACTTTTTTAGTTGAAGATTTCTCGGTTTTTTTAATTTCATCATCTTCAATAACTTTAGCCACTTCTATATAAGAAGGAGTTACTTTGACTTCAGGTAAGTCATCTTCTTTAATTAATTTAGTAGTTTCTTTTAGTGAATCATAAGTTGAAACTTCTTCTTGAATAACAGTAGCAGTTTTAACATAAGAAGGAGTAATTTTTACTTCTGACCCTTCATTATAGTTATTTAAGTCAATTTGAGCTTCTTTAATTTTAGTTACAAGATCATATTTTTCTTGTTCATTAATAACATTTTCTTCAATGATAAAGTCATCAAGTGTAATCTTTTCATTTCTTTCTCTTTTAGCTTCAATTTCATTAAGTCTAGTTCTATCTCTTTTGTATTTAGCTAATTCTTCATCGGTAGCTAACACAAAGTGATTATTTCCTAAATCTTGTCAAACTGGTTGATTATTTTCATCATATTTATGCATACTTGGATCATAAATATAACCTAATAATGAGCCTTTTTCACTTTCAATAGAAGGAACGGCATCTAATAAACTTCTTGTGTAAGGATGATGAGCATTATGAATAATTTCATCAGTTGGACCTACTTCAAGTAAGACACCTTTATTAATAACAGCTATTCTATCTGAAATATATTCAACCATCCGAAGGTCATGGGCAATAAAGAGAATTGTTAAGTTATATTTTTCTTTAAGCTCATTAAAAATGTTAATAACTTGAGCTTGAATAGAAACGTCAAGAGCTGAAATAGGCTCATCTGCGATTAATAATTTAGGTTGTAAAACCACTGAACGACAAATTCCTAAACGTTGTTGTTGACCACCTGAGAATTCAAGCGGGAAACGACCAAGTACAGTTTCATCTAAACCTACTTGTTTAAGAATGTCAATGATTAAACGTTTTTTACATTCTTTTTCACTTAAATTATCTAATGAATCTCTTTCAACTTTTTGAGACTCTAAGTATTCTAAAGCATCTTTGTAATTTGCATTAGTTGTATATCTTCTATTAATTTCATCAATTAATTCTTTAAAAACAAAGTTATAAGATTTTTCAATTGAAACTTCTATTTCACGACATTTTTCTAATAAATTAGAAATCAAAGAATTAGTTGAATCAATTTTATTTATCAATCTATTTACTTCTTTTAAAACTATTTGATCAAAGCGTGTTAAGAAAATATATTTTGAGTTCTTTAAGTTTGTTAAACCTTCACCAACAACTGTTTCAACATTTTTGTAAGGGTTAAGTGAATTAGTTGGATCTTGGAAAATCATTTGTACTTTATTAACCATAAAGTTAATTATTTCTTTATATTTTTTACCTCACTTGAAACCTTTATCCAAGTTTTTTGGAATGATTCTATCAAGGATTTTTATATATCCATAAGTGTGTGGTGTTAGACCAATAATTGCTCTACCAGTGGTACTTTTACCACTGCCACTTTCACCAACAAGTCCTAAAACTTCGCCATCATAAATATTCAAATTTAAATCTTTTATAGCACTAAATTTTTTAGCTCCAAAACCATAATCAATATCTAAATTTCTTATTTCTACTAAAGCTTTTTTATTTGGATATGCATTAAGCATTTCATCTGTACCTTGTCTAATTTCTCTAGCAAGTGGTTTGCCAAATTTTCTTTTTTCGTAGTAATATTTAGGCATTATTTGCTCCTGATTTTGTTTGGTTATTTTCTTCTCTCGAAGCTAATTCAGCATCTCTTTTAGTATTTAAAATTTTTACCAATTCATTATTTTCATAGGCTTTTTGGACAAAATTATCATATATTTTTTGATCAACGTATTTGTCAGTACCATAAATAGATTCTAATTTTGAATTGTATTTATTTCAAAGGTTTTGAATAATTTTTGGAGGTTCATATTTTGGGGCTTGTCCATTAAGCAAATTACTTTTAACAAAGTGTGTAGGAGAGATTTGATAGAAAGGTGATTCTTCTTCGAAATCTATTCCTAAAGCATAGTCATTTCTAACTGCAAAAGCATCACCATCAATATTATTTAAGTTTGAAGGAACAGCACCTCTAATAACTTGAAGTTTTGTACCTTTATTAAAGTCAGGCATTGAAACAATTAAGCCTCAAGTATAAGGGTGTTGTGGATTTTGTAATATTTCTTCTTTTGTTCCACTTTCAATAATTTGACCAGCATACATGATGTTGATAAAATCAGAAATTGAAGCAACAACACCTAAGTCGTGAGTAATGAATGCTATAGCAATATGGAATCTTTCTTGAAGTTCCCTAATAATATCTAAAACTAAAGCTTGGACTGTTGGGTCTAAAGCTGTTGTGGGCTCATCCATGACTAAAATTTTAGGTTTCAATGAAACAATAGCTGCAATTGCAATTCTTTGGATCATACCACCCGAAAGTTCATGAGGATATAAATCCATAACTTTTTGTGGGTTATTAATTTTAGTCATTTCCAAATATTTAATAGCTTCTGCTTTGGCTTCTTTTTTAGTTTTAACTATTTTATTAATTAGCATTCCTTCTATAATTTGTTTTCCAACTTTCATAGTTGGGTCCAAAATTGACATAGGGTTTTGGAATACTGCACTAACAACACGGCCTCTAAGTTTAGATTTTTCCCAATTGTACATTGTGTAATCTTGAACTTCTAAGCCATAAAGTTTAATTTTTCCAGATTCAATAATGGCATTTGAACCTGTAAGTCCATATAGAAGTGAAGTAATAACACTTTTACCACTACCACTTTCACCAATGATGGCGTGAACTTTTCCTTCATAAATTTTTAAAGAAGGTCCTCTTAAAACAAGATTCTTTTCTTTAGGATCTGCTGGATTTCTAAATGTTAAGTAAACATCTTCAATTTCAGCAGCCACTTTTGTAGGTGTTCCGAATACATCTTCAACTTGTGCGTTCTCAATGTATTGATTAAAATCTAATTTATTTTTTTCTTGCTTTTTAACAACATGTAATCATTCGCCAATTTTTTTTGTACCTTTAGCTATATTTCTTCCGAAGTTAATTCAAGCATCTTTAAAACTTCTTCAAAATTTGTTTTTAGGATTGCCTTTTACTTCAAACAAGTCAAGCGGCGCTGGTTTGTTTTGATAAACTATAGGCTTTCTAAATATTTTTGAATACCCTCTGTTCTTTTCTTTTGTTTCCATATTATCTTTGTCTTAGTAAGCTGTCTTGAATTGCAGCTGACATTAATTGAATACTTGTTGTTACAATGATTAACATTGTTGAAGGAATTAAAACATAACGAGGGAAAGTAGTAAAGATTTTTGAACCATCATTGATTAAGTTGCCTAATGTTGGAATATCTGTTATTGATAAACCAATGAAGGCTAAAGAAGTTTCTGAAAGAATAACACCTGGAATATGGAACACTATTTCAGTAACAAGAAGTGGTACAACTACTGGTAAGTAGTTAAGTAAAATTTTGTAGGTTGGAGTTCCAAGAATTCTTGAAGCACTAACTCATTCAAAGTTTTTAGCACGCATAACTTGTGAACGCATTTGGTTAGCAATTCCAGTTCAGGAAGTAAATGTTAAAGCAAAGACAATAACTCAAAATGTAGGTTTAAGAATAATAGTAATAACAATAAGAATAATAATAGAAGGCACATTTGAAATAATTTTAATAATGAAAGTCATTATTTTATCAAAGACTCTAAAATGTCCCATCATTATACCAATAGCTAAGCCGACAAACACTTGGATAAATGTTGCTACAAAAGCTAAAGCTAATGAATATCTTAAACCTCATCACAGTCTTGCTCAAATATCGCGGCCTAAAGCATCAGTTCCAAAAATGTGTCCATCTGTAAAGAAGATTAAATATCTTTTTTCAGTATTAACAGTATTAGGATCTTTGGTTGTAAAAGGCAAGAATATTGCGAGAATAATTAATAAAGCAAGAGCCACAAAACCAAATACTCCAGCAGTTGAACGACTGAAACGATAGAAGAATTCTAAAAATGGTTTCTTTTGTTTATGCATTGAAGAGGTTTCATGGAATTCAAGTAGGTTACCGATAATTTCTCATTTTTTATAGTTTAATGGTTGTAAGAAAGGATTTGGAGCTAAGTCCTTACCATGAATATTGTTTGGACTTTCTTGTCGACGTTTTTTCTTTTCAACTCAAGTTTTAAATCAATTCATAGTTTTTCCTTTCTATCTTCTTCTCACACGAGGATCAATGATTTGGTAAAGAGCATCACGACATGCGTATGAAAGAATTGTAATTAATGAGAATAATGTAACCATAAAGAGAATAATGTTGTAGTCTTTTGAAGTAATAGCTTGGATTAATAATCCACCACTACCTGTAATAAAGAAGATTTGCTCAACAAACATTGATCCAATAAAGCTACCAAAGATGACAACAGGGAAGAATGTAGCAATAGGGAATAATGAAGGTTTAAGAGCATGAGTTCAAACAAAACGACGTTTGCTTAAACCTTTTAAGTAGCAGAATTTAGCATGTTGAGAATTTAATTCTCGATTTAATTCTGTACGAATATATTTAATATAAACAATAATTGAACCTAAACTTAAGGCTAATCCTGGTAATACATATGTAGCAATATCAAGCTCATTAAACAAGTAAGGCATATTTAAGCTTCGGCCTATTAATAAGAGCAATAGGGCAAAAACTAATGATGGAATTGATGAGAATACTGAAACAATTAATGTTGCAATATGGTCTGGTAATTTATCAGGATTCATACCAACATAAACACCAACAGGAATTCCTATAATTAATGTTAAGAATACTGAGAAAATACCTATCATGAAACTTTTAAGGAATCTAACTCAGACAAATGAATTAATTTTTTCACCAGGGAAAACTGAGAGTGAAACTCCAAAGTCTCCATGAAGTAAGTTTCCTAAATAAATTCAATATCTTTGATAAAGCGGCAAGTTAAGTCCATATTGAGCTTCAGCTGCTTGCCGAGCTGCATCATCTAGTCCAGCTGAAATAGTAGTTGAACCAGGCACAGAGTTAATTAAGAAGAATGTAATTGTTATAACTACTCAAGCAATTAGTAAGAACTCTAAAATCATTCATGAAATTTTGAATAACACTTTTAGAGCAGGAGATTGAATGTTAAAAATTCTTGATCATCATCTATTATCTTTTTTAGCTTTACCGCTAAAATCAACTTCACGGTTATAAAGATTATATTGATCTTTATTTACTGTGCCAGTGAAATAATTTTGATCATTTCTTTTTTGCATTTTGTCTCATTTCTAAGATTTTATGACTGTAGGCAAGGTTGCTCTTGGAGGTTTTGCCACGTCATAAGCAAATTGTAATGAGTAGGTGAATAAGCTTTCTGTTCCATTAACTCTTGAAATTTCTCAGTAAGTATCAACTTCCATTAATGGTACAACCGGAGCTGCATCACGAATAATTTTTTCTAAAGCAGTAATAATACCAAAAGCACTTTGTTCAGTTCAACCTTCTGCTTTTTCTTGTTCATTGAATTGGTTTGAAAAGAATCTTAAATATCTTTCAGTAAATTTAGTAATTGTTTCATGTTTAGCATCTTTTTGATCAACATAAGTTTTTCTGAATGCTAAATCAAGAATTTTGTTTCATTGTTTTGTTTCCATATTTAGTCTTTTAATTGTTTCATCAACTAAAGCTGCATTATTTGAAATTAATTTTTGAGTTTTATCATCTCAAACATAACCTAAGCTTTCAAAGTAGTTTTGGTAAGTTCAACTACCAGAAGGGTTGTTTCTAAAACCAGTGGTTTTTTGATTCTTTCTATCAATTTCATCTGGTTTGAAGAAGACTTTAACATAACTATAACTATCTGAGCCAAAAGTATCAAAGTTTCTATAAATAAGATCATATTTACCTGTAGTTCTAAAGTCTTCATAAACGTTTTCAGGTAAACCTTGAACATCAATAATTAAGTAGTCACCAAAAGCTTTTTTGATAAAGTCTTTAAGTGCAATACCTGCATTTTGTTGTTCATCAGTTGAGTTAGAAATATATTTAAGAGTTACTTGTTTTACATCTGGATGTTTATCTTTGAATCTTTGCATGTAAGCTCTAGCTATTTCTAAGTTATAACCTAAATCAGTTCTATCAACATGTTCATTATTGTATTGTTTTGCTAAGTGGTCAACGTGATTATAGTTTTGAATTGGAATTTTTTTGTCAGAAACTTTTGTTTTCATAAAGTCATGATCAAAACCAATTTCAACAGCATCACCAAAGCTTGATGATCCTTGACCAAAAGCAGTTCAAGTAATAACTGGGAATGATGAGTTTCAACCAACTATGTTTAGCATTTCGTTCCGATTAATTCCAAAATATAGGGCATTACGTAAATCAACATCATTAATTAAAGAATTTTTATTGGTTTCTTGATCCAAATTAAAGGCAAGGGCTATAGTACCAAAACCTGAAGATTTTTTCATAAATGGACGATAACTTTTGTTGGTTCAATAATTAATTTGTTGAACAGCTGGAATTTTAGTTGCAGCTATATAACCATCATCATACATAGCTGAATTAATATTTGCATCTGAGCTAAAGTAGATTTTAATTGAATCACTAATTGTTTTAGTAGATGAATAATAAGTATTATTTTTAACTAATTCCATATAACCTTGAGGACCTAAAACTATATTTTTAATATAGAAAGGGCCATTAGTTAAAAATTTAGATTTATCTAAACCGAATTCTCTAATGCCACCAATACTTTCAACAAATTTTCTATTAACTGGAATTAATGTTGATTGAATATCGCTGTAGGCATTTGAAAGAGAAGTAGGTTCATTGCTATCATATTCAACTCTTAGTGAAAATTCATCGAGAGCAAGTACCCTATTTTCCATAAATTCTCTTGAGTCAATTGAGTTATTATTTAAAGTATTTTCTTTGCCATAAAGTTTGTTAACTTCTTGGTTGTATTCATTAATATCTTTTTCAAAAGATACATTTTTGTTCATTCTGCTTTTAAGCTTTTTAGCTTTTTTAACTAAAGGCTTAAATTTTGTTTCAGAATAACTTTGACGAGGATCAAAATAAAGATATTTTCTAATTTTTGTTGCAATTCTTTGAGGAATTAATTTTAATTCTTCAGCTGTGTGACGACTTAATGAATATTCTGGATTAGGTAACATCACCGTTGTAATTTCATCATTTTCGTTAAAGTCTGGTGAATAAGGAATGGCTGCTAAGATTGTTTGATTATCATAATTTCAATACATACGTCCCGAATAAAGGCCTAATTTTAGAGCTTCTTCTTTAATTTTTTCAACTTCAGCTTTATCAGCCTCATTTTCTAATTGACAAGCTCATGGTTTGTAATTAGGATTTAAAACATCATAAATTCATTGTCCATTTTCTTTAATTAATTTTGGATAAGCAAATGGATTTGAATAAGCCTTTTTGTGTTTTTTAATGTACTCTTGTTGAGCATCAATAAGGCTACTGCTTGATCTAAATTTTCTTTGCAAAATGTTTGTTTGTTTTTGACTACCAGTATTAATATCAAGAATGTAATGCATTGCATCAATGTAATCATCAGCAGTTACTATATCATTATTACTTCATCTACTTTCGCCTCTATTTAAAGTTATATGAAGTGAAAGGATTTTATTATTTTTAGTCATAACAACACTAACAGGTTGATACTCAGAACGGTCAGTGTTAATTGTTCCTGGCGCAGAACCAAATTGATCTAGAGGATAAAAACGACCAGATGCTTCTTTTGGAGCACGATTATTTGCTATGTAATCATCCATAGAATTACTTTTGTCATCATTACCATAAACTCCCATAGGAATTTCTGGCAAACTTAAAATTCTTTTAAGAGCTTCATTAGGACCTGTTTTTAATGGACTTTCTACAATAGAAGGTAAAACTTTTGAAACTGAGTTAAATTTCAAGTAATTTAATGAGTTAATAGGTTCAGTTACTAGACCAAGATCATAGTTTGTTTTATATGCTTTATTACCACATGAAACAGCTACTATGCTGGCAGTACTAATAGTACTTAAACTAGCTAAAGATAATATTAATTTATTTCTTTTCATTTTCTAAACCTCCTGTTTTATAGTTATTTTGGTTAAATAACCCCATTAAATTGATCTTGCACTCTAAGTCTAAAGTTACCATCAGCATCTCTATAAATTGATATAGGTGCTTGTGAGAAAGTTTTGCCATTTTCTGAGATTGAATCTCAGGTTCCTAAGTCTGCTTCTAAGGCTTTATTTCCTTGTTCATCTGAAGCAAAATATACATAATATTCTTCATTTGTATCAAGTAATCTATTTCTATATCTAGACATAATTGCATAATCTGAAACTCAAGCAACAAATCCAGTACCTTTTTGATGACCATTTTTATCTGTAAAATCAAATGGTTCATCAATTAAGTAGTGACGTACTTTTTCCCCATTTTGGTGACGAATTTCATTATTAACTTGTTGTTCTTTGTAATAGAACATATTGCTTGCATTTTGTTTTGTAATGCGAAGCGTTTTTACTTCGCCTGTTCTAACATTTTTGAATGCTAAATAATTTGCTTTATCAGCTATTGCAGTTGATAAGTAACCAAACATTGCAACTGCATCTTTATCTGAATCTCTTCAAATGCTGGTGATATTTCTTCTTCCAACACCTTGAGATTGAATGTAATATTGTCAGTAAGCTCTGGCTCTTGTTTTAACTACTGTTCCAGTTAAATCTTTAATTCTGATAGTATCATCTTTGATGTCTTTACCTTGATCATCATAAAGTTTAAAGTCTAAGAAATCACGATATCAACGGTCTTTGAATCAACCATTATTAATAGTTTTAAATTGTCCAAAGTAATTATTTTTATAATTTTGGCCATATTGCATATTGTCTTGATTTGCAAATACTCTTTCAATAAATCTAGTATTAAGAATTTGAGATCTTCTTCTTGCTTCTTCATTTAGCATTTTTTCAAAGTTTAAAATTGTATCTCTAACACCAGAACCATTTTTGTCACCTCTAAAATTAATTAATAAGTCTAATCATCTAGAAGTTGCAGCCCCATCAACAACATATTCAAGACCAGTATTTGATTCACTTAAATTACTTAAATATGAAGGCATGTTACCAAAGTTTGAATTTGATGGACTATAAGTAATTTGTAAGTTGTCACGGTTAATAACCTCTGCAAAGTTATATGTATAGTCTGTAAAAAATTCATTAAATTTACGTTCAGTTTTTGAACCGTAGTAATCAAGAACATCTTGAGAAGGTTTTGCTTTTTTGAATATACCTTTACCAAGTGTTAATAAAAGACCATAAACTGAGTTTTTACTTTCTAACATATTTCCAACTGTTTGAGAAGTATAACATGATGTTTTGCCATCAAAAATTAAGGCATCAAATAAGTTAAATTGATTTAATTGAGCACTTCATTCTTGAGCTTTTGCTTCATATGTTTTAATGTATTGTTCAAGTGATATTTCAAATTTATTAATGTCAGGGTTAATTGTGTTGAGTGTTGAAACACTTAAATCTCCATAACCGTTGTTTTGATCAAATATTCAACCATAATCATTATTATCTTTTAGATCTTGAATAGTTATATTTGACATTAACATACCTAAATTAGAATGCGAGAATCTAAACATAATTTCATTTGCAATTTCTTGCTCATTATTATTATGAATAAGTTTTGTATAGGCCTCTTTTTCTTTTGCTTCAAGGGTTTGATCTTCATCTATCGCAAGCCTTAAACCAGCAATAAATTTACTGAAGTCAACTTTGCCTTTTACATAATCAATATTTCAATTTACTACTTTAGTGTTTTTGTCCAATTTGGCTTGTTTTAAGTCTACTGAGACAAATTCAAGGAATTTTTTGTAATCAGTAAATGCAACATCTTTACCAAATAATTTTTGACTACCTTCAATTGAATAAAAGGCATTAAATAAGCTTAAGACAGGATCTTTTTCAATAATTTTTTCATTAATTGACATTTTTGAAACTTCATGAATTTCACCTAAAGCTGGTAATTTTTTTAATGTTTCACCATTTTTGTCTTTTGCAAATCATAAATGTTTGTTTTTATTATTTCCAATAAACTCAGGTGTAAATTTAGAATATCATTTCATTATTTTTTTAAGTTGTAATACGTCCGCCATATCAGCAACATAATTGTATAAAAAGTTATTTTCAAATGTTTGAGCTAAATTAATATTTGGTAAATATTGATGGTCTTTATCTACATAAAGAATGTGACCTTCACCACTATTAACTACATTATTAAATGAATCACCTGCTGTATTCATTGCAAACATTAAACTTGTTAAATCTTCGGGACGCTTAATTCCTAATGCATATTTTTTAATATTCGCATAAATTGAAGCTTGAGGTATTTTTTTATTTGATGGATAAATTAGCTTACCACTATTATCAAAATAAGGTAGTGGTTTTGAATCATCAATCAATTCACCTGTGTTGTTATTTCTATTATTAACAAAAGCTTTATAAGTTAAATTATTGACTAATTCAACTCAGTCATCATTTTTGCCAAGTAAAGTACTTAAATATAAATTAGAAAGTATAAACTTAGGTTCAAGACTTAAATCAGTAGCTGTTGTATCCCAACCATTAATGCTGTATTTTTCAACAATTAAACTTTTAATTGTTTCAATAATAGCTTTAATTTTACTATTTACATATTTAATAGCATTTGCATCATAATAAGGTGAGCTTTTGTCATTAAAGTCAACATGCAATGGAACATTAATAACTGGTGTACCATCTTCATTAAACATTAAAACTTTGTTTATTATTACATAATTACCTTTAGCATCTCTAACGCCTTCAACAACTTTAGGTAATAATTCACCATTAACTTCTTCAAACTCAACAATATTGCCTTTGCCATCTTTTAAAATACCTTTAAGTATTTCTAAACTTCCTGGTTTAAAGACATATCTTTGTTCAGTTTTATCTCAAACCATATATTTAGCTGTGCCGCCTCTTAATGATGGATTAATTGTACCTGAATGATGGTCAAGTGAGTTCATTAACCAAAGATCAAAAGCAGTTAGATATTTTTCATAATCGTCATCTAAACCATTTGCTTGACGACGAGCAATAACCGCTTCAAGAAGTCCTTTGAAGTTTTGCAAGAAACGACGTTTATTGTTTTTAAGTGTTGCAATAATATCGTCTTTATTTAATTTAGTACCTCAAATGTTTTCTTCATTTTCATTTTTATAAATTAAGTTTGGTTTACCATTAACTATTTCAATTTTTGGAATACCGAAAGTAATATATTCACCATAGTCAATTACAACGTTGTTTTCTTTTAACAAACGAGTTGTATTTAATTCTAAGTGTGTTCTAGCTTTAAGATAAAGTTCAAGAGCATCTTTTGAATAGTAGTTGTCAATATGAGGCGTAGCACCTGGAGTTAAAGCTGAAACATAAATAGGATTATTGCCTTTGTTTCCTAAATCATGAGCTCCATTTAAAGTAATATGGTGACCATATTCATGGGCTCCAACAAATTTTAAGAAGTCCGTTGAAATACCTTTGAAGTTAGGGTCAGTCATTTTTAAAATAGCTCATAAACTAACACGACTATCTTTTGTGAAACCTAAATATCTACCATTTTCAACTGTATATTCAATTTCACCTTTTTCATTTAATTTGCTTACTAAATGTTCACCTTCAAGTCATTCTCCAGCATAAGGAACTTCATGTAAGAGTTTTTCAGTCATGTCTTGGTAAGCATCAACAAAGACACTGTAACCTTTAACACTTTTGCCATTTTCATCACGGATGTTTCCTTCTTCTCTAATAAGAGTTGGAGTAACTTGTTTTTTGTAGTTTGCGGCTGTAAATAAGGCGTTTAGGGTACTTAGACGTTTGTCATTTACACTGGCATCAATGTTAAATTTGATGTATTTGTCACTGTAGCCATTTGCAAACATTTCTTTTTCATCTGTTAATATATTTCTTAATGTAACAACAAGTTTTGTACCATCTTTTTTAAGATGACTTAATCTTACAAAGTAAATATCTTTGTTGATTTTTTCAACACTATCATTAGCATTAACAAGTTTTTTCTTGCTTAAAATATCAATTAATTCGCTTCTACTTTTAGCAACAATAATACTGTCAGCATCTTTGTATTCAAATCCATTGTTTTTTGAATCATATAATGGAAATTCGCGACCTGAAATTAAGATTTCTCTAATTCTTGCATTAATTAACTCGCCAATCGCTGTTTTAATTGAAGCAATTTTAGAATTAGCTATTTTTTCAAAAGCAACAATATTTGGATTTAATAAGGTTAAGTATTCTCTATTAAATTCATTGAAGAAATTTGAAATTGGAGCTTGATATTTTAAAATTTTTTCAGTTTGTTTCATATGATCATCAACAGCTTTATTAAACAATTCTCATCTCATTCTTTGAACTTTGTTTAATGCTTTAGTGATATCAAAATGTAAGTCTGCTCCAACAAAAAGTTCAGAAGGTCCAAAAGTTGTTTTAGCTTTATTAAAGGCATCAAATAAATTAGCTTTAAGTCTATTGTTTAAATACGTATTGTGAGCTGATATTTCATTTCTTTTTTTTCTGATTCTATCTCTTTCAAGAGCAAAAGGTCCTCTTTCTTTATTAAGACGTTTTTTCTCATTTAAATCTGTTGTTGCTTTAATTTTTTGATCATATTCTTTAATAATTTTATCTAATTCTATTTCTCTTTTGTTAATAGAATTAATTTCAGCATTATTTTGTGAAATTAAATTATTAATTTGATTTGCATCTTGATTATCTAAATGATCTTTAGTAACTTTTACTGCTGTGAAGTAGCAAAATTTAGCTCAATCATATGTTCTTGTTTCAATAAAATCTTTTGAAATAGCCATACGCTCAAAAGCATTATCAAAAAGATTTATTGTTTTTAGATTTTCATCAATGTTATAAAGTTTATCAATAGTTTTTTGAAAACCTTCATTAATAATTGCTTCATATTTAACAAGTTTTTCATCTTGATTTAATTTAGGCATACTTTTTTCAATTGCTTCAATTCTACTTTTATCAATAATTTCCAAATGAGCTTTAATCACTGGATCATTAATATATTTAGGTGAAATTAAACCTGATGATTTAATAACAAATTGATTGAATAATGAATTGATTTTATCAATGCAATTTACAACATCTTTGTGGCCAAGAATATCTTCTGTTTTTTTAATTAAATCAATTGTTAAGGTTTTAATTTTCTTAAGTTGATTTGCAATTTCTTCTAATTTTGCCTTTTTATCTAATTCTAATTGGTAATGAATTCCTTTTACATTTTTTATTATTCAAGTAACAGCATCTTTTGTATCAGCAAGTCTTGCCTCATTATTTGTATTTTTAACATAAGATTCAATATCGATACTTTCATTTTTAATATAATTAGATAAAATTTTGACTTTAATAGTATCATTTAACAATTTAATAAATGAATCAGTCATCTTTCCATATTTACTTTTTTCAGACTCAATATTATCCAATTGATCTTTCAATCCTGCTGTTTTATAGGCATTTTGGGCTTTTTCTTTAAATTTATTGATTTCACTATTTGGATCATCTAAGTCTTTTAAAACATTGTTTAATTTTTTAATTAAAGGATCATTAGCACAACTTTTTTCCACTTCGATATTTAAACCGAGAATCATATTACCAATTTCTGAATTTTTAGCTAAACCATTAATAATTTTTGAATAATCTGGCATCAAATTAGAGAAAAATTCAATTTGGTTTTTAATGCTATTTTCGCTTGCTTTATATGCAAGTGTTGATTCTATTTCTTTATTAATTGCTTCTTTATATAGTGAAGTTTCAATTTTATTAGCAACATCCAAAACTGCTTTTTTAGTATCAAAACGTTCTTTAATAGGCGCTAATTCATTTTCTGCCTTTTTAATTTTTCCTTTGAGTTCATCTAATTTTTCAGCTTTTTTTGCTATATTTAATTTTTGTTCTATTTCCTTTTTAAATCAATCAGTACGTTCTCTAATAGCTCTTCTCAATTGACCATTGATAAGTGTTTTAACTCATTTATCAATATTTCAAATTGGTTTACTATTAATTTCATTAATTCAACTCAATAAATTAGAATCTAAATCATAAGCATCCAAATATGTGTGCGTACCATTTGTAATGCCTTGTTTAATTTCTAATAAATTGCTAATTGCTAATTTAATTTCTCTTAAAACATCATTTATATGATAAATAGCTGTTTTGGTATTGTCATAAAGTTTAGCTATTTGTTTTAGTAATTCAATTATTTCAACTTTTCTTTCAGCAGTTATTTTAGGATCTTTATATTCAACTTGTAATTGATTTATTTTTGCATTTATATTGTCAAGTACAGTTTGATGAGTGCTAATTCTGTTTGTTAAATGTGTTGCAACTTGATTCAACTCATCTTCTTCTTGTGCATAAGAATCGAACATTCTTTCTTTTGCTTTTTTAGTAACAGAAATTTTTTTGTTGTTATTGTCCTCAATTTCATAAGTCATATCAACTTCAAAAGCATCATTGTAAGGCTTAATTAAAGGTGTGTATTCTGCTTTTAGATCTTCTCAAAACTTTTTGTTAAGATTATATAAATTTTCATCAGAATTAACTTCAACTTGAATTTTAGCAACTAATTCAGCTTGAGATAATAACACTTTATTTTTAAAGTCTTTAAAGTATCGATTTGTTTTTTCAATTTCCGAAATGAAAATTGATACTTGATTATAAGTTGTAGGATTTTTAAGTATTTCTAATACTTGTTTTCCTTTTAAATCTGCTGCTTTGAATTGTTCATCAACAACTTTTGCAATATAAGTCGGCATGTGAGTATTAATATTTTCTTCAAATTTATGAAGAATTCTATTGTATTGTTCAATAACAACAGGATCGGCAAAATTTGCTGTTTGAGTCATATAAAGGATTTTGAAGTTTTCTAACTCAATTTTTCTTTCAATTGTTTCTAATTCAAGTCTTTTTTGTTTGTATTCATTAATTAAACTTTGATGAAGTTCGGCTATTTTTTTCGCAGTTTGAAGATTTAAATCGAGTTTACATAACAAAATAAGTTGATTTGTACTTATATATCAAGATTTGTTTGCTACTTTATTGTAAGTTTCTTCTCATTATTTTTTCAATTGGTCAAATTGATAAGTGATTGATAGCAATTGAGCTTGCAATAAAGTTTTGTCTTCTTTAGGATCATTTTGCTTTTCTATAATCTCAAAACGTTTAACTTGCAATGCTTTAAGTTGTGAATAAAGATTAAAAGCTGTAGCATCTCCAGCTTTAATTTTTTCTTCAATTCTAGTGTAATATTTTTTGTAGCCTTCTTTATGATGAGGATTGGTTGCTGTTGATAATCCATTGTAAACAATATCAATGTATTCAAGTATATTTTTTGAATCATATTGATCAAATTTTTCTATGATGTTAAATTTAGTAAGAGGGTAATCACCATGATTTCCTAAAATTAAATAGTTTTCTGGAAGAGTTTCATTTTTAGTTATAAATGGTGTAAATAAACCTTTAATTCTTTTTGAAATCAATTCAGTAAATTCAGTATTTCAAGCCATTAATTGTTTTTGTTTGTTTTGTAATTCTTTTCTATTTTTAATAGTTTTTGAATATTCTATTTTGTATTTTAAATCTGGGTTATTTTTGTTGAAATCTTCTTCAAGTGATGAAACATTTTTTGTATAAACATAAAAGCCATCATTGTTACTAATTTCATCAATATTTTTGCTGCGAATGTAACCATCTAAGTTATAAAAGTTTCTTCAATTAATTTGTTGAAGACGTGAAATATCAACTAATGAGTCAATAGCTATTAGTTGGTTTGGTAAGTATGCAATATCAGTTGTGTAATATGAGTAAGGAACAAATTTTACTGTTTCATAGGCTTTTCCATCAAAATAAGGAGTTGTAATTTTTTTGATTTTTTCATTATATTCAAAATGAATTAGGTCAAATTTATTTGCTAATTCTTTTTTGTATGTATAAATATTTTTGCCTGCTGGAGCAACTAAATCTTCTGTGCTTTCATCTAATTGTTTATGTAATTTAACATCTTTTTCTTCATAAAAATCATGAATTAATTGTGCTAAACTTCTTAAAGCGTTTAAGGCTTCAGGTGTTTGATTCTTTTCAATTTTTGAATCTTTTTCTATTTCTTCAGTAGTTGATTTAACCTTAGCATCAATAGTTTCTTTTGTTTCTTTAAGTTTGTCTTCTTTAGCTTTTTGAGTTATAAATTTTCAAAGCTTGTTTTTTACATTTTGTAATTGTTTTTTTGTTGCATTAATATTGTTTTTAAAGTTATTAATTTCTTTAAATAATTCATTTCTTTCTTTAACAAGTTTTTCTTGTTGTTCTTTAGTTTTTGCTAGTTTATCTTTTAAGTCTTGATTTGAAGGATCACTTTTTAGTTGTTCTTCTAAATCTTTAATTTCATTATTCTTTTGATTTATTTTTTGTTTAACTTCACTAAGCTTAGTTTCTTTTTGAACTACTTTATTTTGTTTATCAGTAATTTCTTCTTCAAATTTTGCAACTTGAGCTTTAAAGTTTTCTTGTTCTTGAAATTCTTCATCTAATTGAGCTTTAGTTTCATTTAATTTAGTAATTTCTTGAATAGTTGGTTGAATTGCAATAACCGCTTTAACATAATTATTAATTTCTTCTTCGCTAACATTTTTGTTTGCAATTTTTCTAATATTGTTTATAAATTCTTCTTTTAATAAGTTAATTCTTTCAAGTGATTCATTGTAACCACGAGCAATATTTACAACTTTATCATTTTTAACTCATTCATTTTTAGGATTTTTATGAGTAATATCTTCAAAATTATTAAAAACATCAAAACTTGTTCCATCTTCAAAAGTAATATTTAAGTAACTATCCATAATATTTGCATTTTTAGCAATAGGGTTGGAACCTTTATGAATATTAGTAATAGTTTTTGACTAATTTAACATTTTGAGCAATGTTTTTAATAATGTTAAATTCATCTGTATTTTTGTATTTTTCTAAAGCAATTAGTAAATTCTTTCTAGCAGTTTCTTCATCTTTTCCTTGAATTAAAGTTAAATATGGATTAGCTCACATTAATCTGCTTAATTCAATATTATCTAAGGTGTATTGTTTTAATTGTTCTTTTCAATTACCTTCAATAACTCAAACTTTTTGATTAATTAATGTTCTATAATCAAGAAGATTTCTAAAACCATAATTGTCTAAAGTTGTTTTTGAATAATTACTAATTGCATTGTAATTTGAAATGTTAGCCAAAAAATCTTTTAACTGTTCTGATGTTAAAAGTTTTTGGTTTACTTTATAAACTAAAGAATCTTGAGCATTACCAGCTCCACTTAATTCTGAGTAAATTGGTAGTGTTCCAAAGAAAGCATCTGGGTAGAATTTAATAGTAGTTAACTCTTTATTTTTACTTGAGTGAGCACCTAAAGTAATGCTATTTCCATGCATTTCAACACCCTTAACAATTGAGAATGATTTAAGAGTAATAATTTCTGGGCCTCAAGAAACATTGGTCATAAATCAGTTAGTAAATTTTTGAAATTCTAATGGACTAACTGCTTCAATATATTCATTGTAAAAATTAAATGAACCATATTTAATGTTTAAAAATGGTAGATTATGATGTTCACGATAATATTGATCTAAAAATTCGTCAACACTAATAGCTTGACCATTTTCTTTAATAACTTGATTTTTAGCAAAGTCAAATTTTGCAACTTTTTTACTTTTGTCTGTTGTCACAAAATTACTTTCAGCTTTATCAACACTAACAAAATAATTCTTAAAGTCTTTAGGATTACCCGTATGTGCCTTGCCAAGTTTTTCATCTGAATTTTTCGCACATCCATAAAGTGAACCTAATGTAATTGCAGTTGCTGCAGCAAGCACACCTGCAGAAATTACATATTTAGGTCAAACATGAGTACGAAAATTGAATTTTGGTTTTTTCATATTTTCCTTTCGTTGATATTGCATTGTTATTTAGAAAGCAAACAAAAATGTGCCTTTTTTGAGCACATTTAAGCATTAATTACTTTTGATAAATGAACTCGACATATTTGTTACTAAAAGCAGGATTTGATGATAATCCTCCTCAATTGTTTAATACAAAATTAGCAACAAATTTTTTCATTTTCTGTCCCTTATTATTATAACAATAATAAAAGTATATATTAAAAAGGTAATAAGACAAGCAAAAAATATACATAAAGATATTTTTTAAGGCCTAAATTTCACTTTTTAAAATTGCAAATTAAAAAAACTAGAGCACTATAAAACTCTAGTAATTTAATAATTAAGCTTTACTAATTAAAGTGTTTAAAAAGCGATAAATTGAAGGCTGATTTTCTGCAAATCTAAAGTTAGAAACACGATAAATTGGGTATCCTTTAACTGACATAAAATCAGTTTTTATTCTTTTTTCAATGAAATCATCAATTTCAATGTCATCACTTGAACTATCTACATTTAAGCCAACTACAAATTGGCTTTTATTATCCAAAATTGCTAAATCAATGTTATAAGAACCTACACAGTAATCTTGGACAACTTTGATTTCATTTGAAAAGTTTTGTTCTTTAATTCATTTTTCTAACTCATACATAAATTGGCTTTTATCATTAAAAATTAAGCCTGCTACTACATTTGCGTATTCTTTTTGTCTGTTTTCATTTAATTGAATGTAGTTTAATCAACGTTTAAATGTCATCAAGTTTTCACTCTTAGCATCAACTTCACTAGTTTTGATACTTTTAATAATTATCATTTTATCTTTAGCTCTAGTAATAGCAACATTTAAAGCATTTCGACCTTTTTTAGAACCAATGTAAGTTGAATGTAAAGCAGTTTTACCAGTATAACCTACTGAAGCAATAACTAATTCTGCTTCATCGCCTTGGATGTTTTCAATGTTTCTTAAGATAACTTTGTCTTCTAATTCAGCAAAGATTTTTGGACTATTTAAGGCAATTTGTTCACGAATGTAATCTTGTTGTTTTCTATTGAATGCTAGAAGAATAATTGAGTTGTATTTTTTGATATTCTTTTCACAAACTTGGATCATTTTTTCACATTCAACTTCATTTTTATTGTCAACTCATTGACCATCAACATCAATAACTTCAACACTAGTTTTTTCTTTTCTTGGATAGTTATCCAAACCTTTAAGGCCTGATTCATAGAATTCTTTTGAAGAAAATAAAACAAGCTCACTAGCATTTGAACGGTAATTCATTTCAAGTAAATATTTAGGCAAGTGATTATGAATTGCTCAATCTAATAATGAGGTAATTTCTTCTTCACTATATTCATCTTCATTTTCATCACGAGTATTAAATCAGTTACTTGGCTGCATTTGTTGATTATCGCCAGCAACAATAACTTTGTCAGCTATTGAAATAAAAGGAATGGCTTTTTCAATGTAAATCTGACTAGCCTCATCGAAGATTACATAATCATAATGGTCATTTTCAAAATCAATAAAGTTACCTAAAATTTCAGGTGTACCAACATAAATGTTGTATACATTTTTAATGATATCTTTAAACAATGAACTAATAATATAAGGAGGTGTAATTTTACGTTCTAAACGTCCAAAAAATTTGTTTAATTTTTGACGTTGTGCTTCACTTTTTTGACGATAGTCATCTAAACGTTTTTTAGCTTCAAAAGCATTATTTTCATAAATCATTTCTAATAGTTCAGGTGTGGTATTATCTGACTTTTTAGTTTCTAAAAATTTGTTGTAATCCTTTTCATTTTTATCAAATTCAATAAATGAATTAAGTCTAATAAAGTTTGACATTTGTACAAGATCATTGATGTCATATCTACTTAAATTTTTATTGTAGAATTTAATGATTTTTTTCGATACATTTCATAGTCTTTTAAACTCTGCTGGTAATTTAGTAAAAATAGTTGCATATTTTTTCAAATAACCTGTTTTATAGGCTATTTCGCGTTTTGAAAGTGTTTTATAATTGTTGAATATTTTTAAAAATTTATTCTTAGAAAATAGTTCATTATATAACTTATAAAATTGAATAAATTTTGGTATATTTTGTTCAATTTTTCCCTTATTTTTTAGGTTAAAATAACAGTTTAAGTCTTTTGAAAATATTTCACCAATTTCACTTTTTGCATCTAAATATTTGAACTCTCCTTTAGAGAAAAAGCTTGAATTATATTTAGAAATATCATGGTTTTCTTGGACTTCATTAATTTCTTTAAAATACTCAATAATTGGTTTATAAAAGTATTCTTTTTCACTTTGATTTACTTTAGCTGTTTCAGAGAATTGAAACATCATATTTTGATATTTTCCAAGACGTTTTAAAACAACATCTAAAGCTACTTTCTTTTGAGAAATAAATAAAGCTTTTTTGTTTTCTTTCGCAATGTTAACTAAGATATTTGCAATAGTTTGACTCTTTCCTGTACCAGGAGGACCAATAATAATTGCTGAATTATTTAGTGTTCCTATAATTGCTTTTTCTTGACTAAAATCTGATGGTGTTACACGTGCAATATTGCCTTTGCCTAATGCTTTTTCATAAGCTGTTTTAGTATAATCTTTTAAGTCATCTATTTCAATCAAGTTGTCTATTTTGTTATTTAAAATTAAATTAATCATTGCTTCACGCAATTTAGTACCGCCTGGATTTGCTTCAATTAATACAGTTCCGGGAAATAGTTCGACACAACCATTATTTTCTAATTGGACTTTAGAATATTCAGCAAATGGTTCTTGGAATATAGTTTCTTTATAATCTAAATTGTTCAAATATTTACTGTCTATATTTTTAATACTGTTTAATGCTTCAGTCAAAGTAACTTCTTCGCCGTCAACTAAAATAGGTAAATTAAATTGACTGTGTTGTTCAAGTAAATATTTAACTTTTTCATTAATAATGATGTTTTGATCAGCATTTTCTAAGAAAACTGATTGATTGCTAATTGTAATTTTTACAGCCTTTAAAATATAAGGTGCATATAAACAAACCTCATCTTTTCTATATTTAACAAAATAAGTCCCAATAAATAAAGGTCAAATATTTGTTTCTGAATAAATTTCTTCAACTCTTTTGGCATTGCTTTTTCAAGTTTTAATAAAGTTGCCATTAGCATCTAATATTCTATGTTTATAAACATTAAGTCATTTAATAGAATCTTTTGCCAAGTTTTCTGCCATTTTTGGTGTAATTTGAACATCATTTTCTTTAGTTCAGACTTCAAATTGACTAACTGTATTAATGTTTTTTAATTCATTTAGTTTTTTAGAATCAAAAGAATTTTTGAGTGCAATTTTAAATTCAACATTGTTTAAAATTTCTCTTAAGTTTTTAATTCCAATAAGTTTTTTAAGATCTAAAGATAAATTTGAAGTCTTAAAAAATGTCGCATTATCGCCTTTACTTTTAATATCTAAAAGGTTATTAACTAATTTTTTATGTTTTGATGCATACATTTTTTGAACATCAATTCTTTTAATAGAGTTTGTATCGTTTGCAAAAATTTGTTTCATTTTTCCCTCCTGATATTTATTTATTATATATAAACGAATAGTTATAAATAAGTAAATAATTAAAATAATTTTTAATATTAAAAAATAACTATTTTTTAAATAAAAAATGGTTAAAAAATTAGCTCTAAAAAGTTAAAAAAATAAGTCCTAAAAAAGAACTCAATTTGACTAATATTATTGTTTTATAGATTCTTTAGCAACGATTTTTCTAACTTCAACTAGTTTTGTTTCAGCTTCTTCTATTAATTTTTCAGCTTGTTTGTATAAATTAATGGAATCCTCTAAATCAATGTTTGATCCGAGTTTGTTGCTAATTTCATCTATTTGATTCATGATTTGATTAAATTTTAATTTTTCTGACATAATTTCTCCTTATTTTTTATTAACTTTTTGTACAACTACTTCAGCTATACCATCTTTTAATTCAATGTAAAGTTTTTTATCAACTTTAACTTGTTTTATTGTTTTAATTATTTGGTTGTTTTCATTTGTAACTTTTGCAAAACCTTTTTCTAATATTTTTAATGGATTACGTTGAATAACTTTTTCTTTTACTATTGAAAAAGTTGCTAATTGATTATTGAAACAATGCAAGGCTTGATTCTTGAATCTCGTTTTAGCCATTTCAAATTTTGCTTGTATTTTTTGTAAGAATAATTCTTTGCTGCTTTTAACTAATTATTTAAATTCTTTAATTTTAGTTTCTAACTTTTGTAATAAAAGAATTTTATGATTTTTTATAAATTCTTTAAATTTATTAACTTTATTTTCATATTGTTCAATTATTAACTCTGGTTTAAATTCATAAATTTTTTGAGCCAATTTTTTTAATTTATTTTGACTATCCAAAAGCATTTTGTTAATATAATTTTGATTTCTTGCTCGATAGTTTCTTAATAAACTTAGAATTTCTTCCTTATCAGGCACAACTAATTTTGCTGCTCCTGTTGGAGTATTACCATAAGCATCTGCTATTAAATCACTAAAACTAATATCATCTGTATGACCAATAGCTGTAACAATTGGAATTTTACTTTCAACAATAGCATTAACAATTGCTTCTTGGTTAAAGATTTCTAAATCAACTGTACTTCCACCACCACGAGCAATAATAATAACATCAAAGTTTTCTTTATTAGCATTTGCAATTTGCTTCGGTATATCAATTAAGGCTTGTTGGCCTTGAACTGATGAATTAAATAATTTTAAATTTGCAATTGGAAATCTTGATAAAACAGTTGTATAAACATCTCGAACTGCTTGACCACTTTCTGCAGCAATAACCGCAATATATTCACAGTATTTTGGAATTGGTCTCTTTCTATTAGGATCAAAATAACCTTTTGATAAATAAAGTTTCTTTAATTTTTCTTTTTCAATTTTCTCTTTTGAATAAGTATCTAAATCAATAATTTGTTCAATTGAATAAGAAACTGAATTATTTAAAGAATATGGCGATATGCTAACATTCATAAAATAAGCATGACTATAAAGATCTTTATTGTTACTTGTTATATCAATTCCAATATTCGGAATCTTGCTTGCTCATATTGCAGCATTAGATGAATATTCGCCATCAACAATATTTAAGTAAGCATGATTTTTAATACTTAATTTAGAAATAGAAGCTTTTATTCAATAAGTTTGTCAAAAGTTGTTTTTTAAATTGTCTTTAATTATATTGTTCAATTTGCCTAAAGACATAACATTACTTTTGCCTTTTAATAATTCTTCTGATATTCCTTCCATAAGCCTCCTTTAAATAAATTATAAATTTTTTATTAAAAATTTTTAACATATTTTTTATTTATTATTTTGACTAATAAGCCTATAAAACAGCTTAATTTAAAAAAATAAAAGCTGGCTCAGCCAGCATATGGTGGAGATGTCGGGAGTTGAACCCGAGTCCACACACCAAGTCAATACCAATACTTTTTACAGTTTATCATTTCTAATTAATCTATACTACCGAAATGCAAACAATATAGATTTTTGGAACCCTTTCAGACTCCTGTTCTCCTTAAAAGCCGATTTTAAAATATATAGGAAAATGTCAACTTTAAAACCACTTGTCACTTTTAACTAAGCGAAAGCAAGGTTTGATTGTGATTGCATTTTTTGTGCAATCATAAGTGAAGAAATATTAACTTCTTCTGCTTTTTTATCTTCTGCGATTATAAAGCCTAGATGCATTATAGTCTGCCAAACTACTGATATTAGTATCACCCAATGCATGTCGAAGCCATTACACCCCCATGCAAAAAATATTATATAATATTTTGCTATAAAAATGTCATTTTTTTAATATACTTTTTATTAATATGAAGAAAAATAAAATATTTGGAATTGAAAATTGTTTTAAGAATCTAAATTTTGAAGATGATTATGTAGATTTACAAAAAATTGAGATTTACGATCAACTTAAAACTGCAATTTTAGTTACTGATAAAAACAGAAACCTAATTGGTTCCAATTTTTACAATACAATTTTCAATAACAATTTGAACATTTTATCTTTCTTTTCTAAGAATAATAAAAAAGGTTCAGGAACAAATTATTGAAACATTGAATTCAATAAAAATAATAATGCTTTTAGTGAAATTAACTTTTTCAATATGGCTGAAAAAGAAGAACAAAATTTACAATATCCTTTAGTTTACAAATATGAAGAACTTAAAAAAAATTACGGTGAAAACAAGGAACGTATTAACCAATTAAATAAGACAGTTAATAAATACTATTATCCTGTTCGTCATGTTATTTTGAATATTTTAGTAGAACAAGCTAACTCATTAATGGCGATTTTTCGTGATTTTGAAAGAAACTTCAATAGTTTTTTAAATAAAACAACAAAAAATATTGCTGAATATAACTTTGATGAATTACAAACAAGATTTAAAGAAATTGAAAGCTACCAAGACTTATTTTTTGGTGAACAAATTACTTTAATATTAGACTTGTTTTCTCAAGTATTTAATAAATTTGAATTCTTTTATAATGCATCTAAATCAAATATTGACTACTTGGGTGATGAACAAATAAATCACTTAAAAAAGAGACTTTACTACTTAACCAAAATGAGAAAAACTTCTAAAAAAAGAGTGGAAGACAACTTAAAAATTAGAGACTTAAAACATGATATTTGTGCTTTAGATGAAATAGCAAAAGAAATTTGTCACAACTCAGATCAAAAAATTAAATACTTTGCTTTTAGATATAAAAGAAGTGCCGAAATTGATTTGTATAAATCAACTTTTTTTGCTAAAGAAAGCTCACAAAGACAAATTTTAAACAAAAGATATTTTGTTAAAATGTTTGCTCACAAGTTACTTAAAAAATATAAAAAATATTTTAAATATTTAAAAATTGATGAACTTGATGAAATGAGAAGAACACTAGATACCACCATCAAATTATTTATTAGCAATAGTTTAGGAAATTTAACTTACAGCAATAAAAACTTTTCAATTAAAAAAATTAAAAAGATTCTTAAAGAAGAATTCTACTTTAATGTCGAAAGTTATAAAATCAAATCAAAAAGCAATTTTGACTTAATTAAAGATTCAAAAGATCAAATTCAAAGTCAAATAATGTCTATTAAAAATAGATCATATGGAACATACTTCAATACTGTCCCTGAAAGATCTATCAAAGTTGCAAAAGAAATTTTAACTAATGCTCAAAGTGAACATAATTGAAAATTCAACAAAATTCAATCAGAATTCTATAACACACTAAAATCAAATCAAAAATTATTAAACAGTTATGACACTATGACTTTGATTAATTCAAAAATAAAAAGAAAAATCATGAAGTTAAAAACTTCATTGTGATTTAAACGCATTTTTAATCGTTCAATTAATGAAAAAGACAAATTAAACATTAAAAATTTTAGTGCTAATTTAAAGAAAATAATTGAAAAATTTGAAATGTTTGACTTTGTATTTAATAATGTTATTGTTCTTAAAAATAGTTTAGTTTTAGCTAAAAAAGTTTCTAATAAAATTCTTCACAAATTAGACCAATTTGACAGATTAATTGAAATTTTTGAAAAATCATCAATCAATACAAAGAGCTTAATTAGACCTTATGAAAATATTTCAAAAATTAACAAACTAAAAATGAACTTTATTTCTTCTATTATTAAGAAACCAAAACTAATTATTATTGCTGATGATCCTGATATTAAAGATACAAAACTTAAATTTGAATTTTTAAGAGCTGCTTTTGAATTATGTGAACAAAGTAAAATAAATATTATTTTTGTTACTCAAGATAAAGAATTAGTTGAAGACAATGAGTTTGACTATATCTATTTGATTGCTAATAATAAAGAAGTTGAATTTGGAGATTTAAAAGAAGTTTTAAATAACACAATTAACCCTGAAATTAAAAGTAAAATTAATGACCAAGCCATTTCACAAGAAATTATTAGAAGTCAAAAAGAATTTGTTTTTAGTGATATTTATGATGTAGATGAAGAGCACTACATTATTACACCTTCAAAATATTTCAAATTATGAATGCAAGGCCATAAAAATGAAAATAATTCTTTATTAGTAACTGATGAATTGAGTCAAGAAAAAACTATTGAAACACAAATAAATGATTTAGAGAATCCTTTATTAGAAAAGACAATTATGATAGCTGCTTTCCAGCCTAATAAAATTAAAAATAACAAAAATTTGGATAAAACATTTACTCAAGAATTAGAAGCTATTCAAAAAGTAAATAATAGTAATCAAAAAGTTGAAACTGACTTGACAATGACTCAAGTATTATCAGATGACATATATTAATATAATCCTATAAAACTGTTTTATAGGTTTTTTAGTAAAATATTATTAGAACAAAGGTTGTTAAATCATGGCAAATTTTTATAAAGTAATATCGTGATCCTTCTCAAATACTCCACAAGCTTATGGATGATTTTACTTATCGTGATTGGTATTTTTGTCATTTTAACTGGTGTCATTTGTTACAAATTTAAAAACAAAAATGATAAACAAGTTAAGCTATTTATTTTGATTTGTTTAGGTATTTTAGTAACTTTTGAAATAATAAAACAACTAAGTGCTTTAGGTTAAATAGATAAAGATAATGTATGATATTCAAAATATAAATGATCTTATTTTCCTTTATTTTTTTGTTCAATTCCTTACTTTTTATTTCCTATTTATTTGATTAATCAAAACAAAAATCTAAATAAAATTTTGATCGATTTTGTTTCATTTACTAGCCTTTATGGCGGAATTTCAATAATGATATTTATTCCAAATGAAGTCTTAAATAAATCGATATTTTTTGATTGTCACTCAATGATTCATCATGGAATTTTAATGTTAATTGGTATTGTTTTAATTTTTAATAATTATTCAAAATTCGACAAAGGAAATTATATTATTCATAATCTTTTTATGTTCCTAATAATGTTTAGTGTAGTAGTAATATTGAATGAAATTTTTTATCAAACAGCACACAAAGACTTAAATAAATTACAAGAAAATTATCCAAATTTATTAGCAATTAGTCATCATCTTAATAATCATTTGACACTATTATTTGAGAAAATTTTTAGTGTTAAATTAAATGGCAACTACTGAGTAATTACGTTGCTTTATCCAGTAATAAATTTTGTTCTAGCTTTAGCTGTATATAGCTTAATTATAATTATAAAAGTATCAAATAAGATACCAGAAAACAAAAACAAAATGTCCTTTCAATAAGAGCATTTTTATTTTCAAAAAATTAATTAAATTACTCGGGTTGCAACTAAAACTAAGATAGTAAGAGCGGCAATAAGCAATACTGACATTGTGATTATTGTTCATAAAAGTTCTTTTGACATTTTTGACTTTTTGTCATTTTCAACTGATGTATTTTTATTTTCATCACTTTCTACATCAACAACTTCAGCAGGTTCTGTGTCTTCAACAATATTAGATTCTAATTTTTTTTCTTCTTCATCAGAAATAGTCATTATTTCTTCAGTAACTGGATTTTGTTTAAATCCATATAAAGTTTTGATTTGAGAATCTGATTGATTGTTTTCATTTTTAACAACATATTCAACTTCCATTTGTCCATTGCTTGGATAAATGTTTGTTACAAAAACTTCACAACCTCTTGTTGGTGTTGAAGCAACAATGTCATCTTTTTGCACTTCTGAAGCTAACATTAAATCTGAATTAGGAACAAAGAATGTTGCTTCTTTAGCTTCTTGATTAAGATCAATTGGTTTAGGTTCTTCAACAATAATAACTTTTTTAGTTACTTTTTTAGGTTCTGGTTTATCAACAAGATTTTCTTGTTCAAGATATTCAATAATTCTTTGTTTTTCAACTGCTTGTTGAGTAAGGCGATCTAAGATTATTTTTGCTTTTGCTAAATCTACTGATCCACGGTAAGCTCCATTTCTATGGAATCAAACTCTTGTATCATTTTTCGATGTTTCGCTAACAAAAATAAATTCTTTAAGAGCATCGATAAATTCATCATATTTTCTTGATGTCTTTTGTTTTGCTTTTTTAAAGTTGAATTCAATATCACCAGTTTTTTTGATTGGTTTTTCTGAGATATAATATTTATCTAATGTTGGTTTTTTAGCTACTTTTGCTTTTGTTGCAGCTGGTTTTTTAATTGTTTTAGCTGCTGTAACTTTTTTTGTTGTTTTGGTTGCTACTGGTTTTTTAGCTTTATTTGCAGCTGTTGTTTTTTTCTTTGCTTCTGCCATTTTTAACTCCTATATTTATTTTTATATATTACTAATTATATTACATAAAAGTAAATGTTTTAAAACCTAGAAGGTTTGTGGGACACAAATTCAATATTTTTTGTATAATTTTAAGCATGGATACAATGTCAAAATTTTATTTAAAATTTAATACTGAATTTGCAAATGGAAGACCAGAAGCTTTTAGCGCATTCCACTTGACATTTTTAGCAACATTTCTTATTTTAGGCATCATTTTATGTGTTGCTTTAAGAAATAGAAAAGAATGAACAGTTAAATTAACTATTGGACTTTTATTCTTTATTATAGTCTTTATGGAATTATTGAAACAAATGTTATGAGCAGGAAAAGCTGTCAAAAATACAGCAGGAGAATATAAATGGAAATGAGATTATCATCAAAACCTTTATCCAGTTGTTATATGTTCACTTCCTTTATATTTTGTACCTCTTTATTTGTTTTTAAGAAAGAAAACTAAATTTAAAGAAATCATAACTGACTTTTTAGCTTACATAACAATTTATGGTGGAGCATTCATTATGATTTTTTGACCAGGCGATGTATTTCATGAAGTTATACTAATTTCAATCCATACAATGATGTATCATGGCTGCATGTTAGCTATCGGTATGATTTTAGTTGTTAATAATTGAGCAAAATACAAAAAGGGAATGTTTATTGTTAATAGTTTTGTTATCTTTACAATTTTATGGTCACTTGCAGTTATAGGGAATGAAATTGTTTATCAAACAGCTAAAAATAACTTAGAATGATTCCCTAATTATTTACCTGACTTCTTTTTAATGAGTCATCGTCAAGAGATTTCATTTGTTAAAATGTTTGAAAATATTTTACATATTAACGGAAGCAAAAATTATTATGTAGCTACATTGTTATATTTAATATTTAATTTTGTTTTAGGTTATGCAATTCATGGAATTTTCTGATTCATTGGTTGAATCACAAGAGTTTGTGAAAACAAATACAAAAAATAAAAAGCATTTAAGACGGAACTTAATATGCTTATTGAACTTAAGAAATAGACCATTTTTAAAGTTGGTTTATTTTTTAAAACAATTGTTTTATAGTGATTTTGAAAAATTACAGGGATTAAAAATGGATGATAAAAAGATCTAACTTTAGTAGTAATTCTTTACTCAATTATTAAAAATTAGTTTTAAATTTTGCTTAAAAAGAGCCCTCCAAAATTAAGGTTTTGTATTATAATTTATATATATAATTATGCATTTATATGCACAAAAAATTAAGTTTTTAAAGTTTAATTTTTAATTAATTTAGTTAAAAAAGATTGGAGCAGTATGGAGCTTGAAAAAATTTATGACCACTCTTCTATAGAGAGTGATATAGCAAAGAAATGAAAAGAAAAAAAGATATTTAGTAAACATGATTTAAGCAAAAAACCTTTTACAATTCTTTTACCTCCGCCGAATGTTACTGGTAAATTACATATTGGACATGCTTTAGATACATATATTCAGGATACAATAATTCGATACAAAAAATTAAGCGGTTATGATGTTTTTTATGTAGCCGGAATGGATCATGCTGGTATCGCAACTCAAAGCAAAGTTGAAAATACAATTTATCAAAAAGAAGGATTAAACAGACATGATTTAGGAAGAGAGAAATTTCTTAAACGTGTTTGAGAGTGAAAAGAAGAATATGCTGAATTGTTTAGAAAACAATGAGCATCGTTAGGTTTAGCTTTAGATTATGAAAGAGAAAGATTTACTTTAGATGTTAAAAGTAATGAAGCAGTTTTAAAAGCTTTTATTACCTTATACAAAAAGGGATTAATTTATCATGGCACTAAAGCAATAAACTGAGATCCAGTTTTAAAAACTGCTCTAAGTAACATTGAGGTTATTAATAAACCTACTGAACAAAAAATGTACTATATCAAGTATCCAATCTTGAATTCTAATAAATATTTAACAGTTGCCACAGTTAGAACTGAAACTATGCTTAGTGACGTTGCTGTTATTTACAATCCAAAAGACAAAAGATATAAAGATTTTAAAGACATTCAAATTGTTCATCCTTTAACTAAACAAATAATTCCATTTGTGCCTGATGAATATGCAGACATGAAATTTGGTAGTGGCTTAATGAAATTATCAGCTCATGCTGAAGTTGATATTGACATTATCAAAAAACACAAATTACAAATTAATGAAACTATTGATAAAGACGGTTTAATTAACTGTCCAAAAAGTCAATTCCACAAATTAACTCGTCAAGAAGCAAGAGAAAAAATTGGTCAATATTTAGCTGATAATAATTTATTAGTTAAAGTAGAAACCATTACTTCAAATGTTGGTTATTCAGAACGTTCAAATACTCCAGTTGAAACTCTTGTTATGCCACAATGATTTGTTAAAATGGACAAATTAGCTCAAGATATTTTAGACCACTTAAAATCAAAAGATGCAGTTAACTTTTATCCAAAAAGATTTGTTAATGTTATCAAAAAATGAATGGAAAACATTCATGACTGAACAATAAGTAGACAACTTTGATGAGGTCATAGAATTCCTGCTTGATATAAAGATGACAAAGTTAAGGTACAAATTGAATCACCTGGCGAAGGTTGAGTTCAAGATGAAGATGTTCTTGATACTTGATTTAGTAGTGGTATAGCTCCATTCTCATTTTTAGGTTGACCTAAGAAAACAACTCTTTTAAAAAGATATTATCCAACCTCACTTTTAGTAACTGGTTATGACATTATCTTTTTTTGAGTTGCTAGAATGTATTTTTTTGGATTAGAATTCATGAAACAAAAACCTTTTGATAGAGTATTAATTCATGGCCTTGTTAGAGACCAATTTGGTAAAAAAATGTCTAAATCATCAAACAATGGTGTTGATCCAATTCAAGTTATAAATGAAAATGGTTCTGATGCTTTAAGATGATTTATGATTACTAACACAAGCCCTGGTTTAGATATTCGTTACTCAAAAGAAAAAATAACTTCAGCTTGAGGATTATGTAATAAATTATGAAATATTGCTCGTTATATTCAATTATTACCTGAAGATAAAGAAAATAAAAAAACAGCTGCTGACATTTGAATTCATAATAAATTAGTTGCTCTTAAAAAGAGAATTGATAAGGCGATGCAAAATTATGAATTCACAATTGTTGGTACAGAATTGTCTAAATTTATTTACAATGATTTTTCTTCATGATATGTTGAATTGTTAAAAATAATGCCAAATAAAAAAGCTGCTTTAGATAACCTAAAATCATTACTTTTAATAGCTCATCCATTTTTACCTTTTATTACTGATCACTTATATAAAGTACTATTTAACAAAGAATTATTAGCTCAAGAATTTCCAAACTTAAAGAATCAAAAAGTTGAAAATCTTGAACAAATTGAACAAATAATTTCTATTGTAAATATACTTAGAAAATATCGTGAAGACAATAATATTAGTAAAAAAGAAGTGCTTTATTATGACACTAATATTAAACAAAATGAGTTTGTTAAAAATTCACTAAAATCACTATCAAACAGTGAAATTAGTGAAAATAAAGACACTTTATTTGTTGATGGAAATATTAATGTTTATATTAAAGAATCAGCCGAGCAAAAAAACACTTACATTGCTAAATTAAAAGAGAAAATAGCTAATTTAGAAAGCGAAGTTAAACGTTCAAACAATATTTTAAGTAATCAAAACTTTATAGCTAAAGCACCTACATCTAAAGTTGAAGAAGAAAAACAAAAACTAGCTAAATATCAAGAAGAATTAGACAAATACAAGGAGGAGTTAAAATGAAAATCTTAGATGGAAAAACTCTTGCTCAAAAAAGAACTAAAGAACTCATTGCACAATTTAAGGATATAAAGGAAAAGTTAGGCAGAAAACCAATTTTATCAATTATTCAAGTTGGCGATAATCCCGCATCTACTCACTACATCAAAAACAAATTAAAGAAGGCTGAAGAATTAGGAGTAGAAGCAATTCATCATCATTTTCCAGCTGATATTAGACAAAAAGATTTGCTTAAGAAATTAGACATTATTAATGAAAAATCTGATGGTATTGTTATTCAACTTCCTTTACCTAAAGAATTTGCCACACAAGTTATTTTAGATAGCGTTCGCATTGAAAAGGATATTGATGGTTTATGTACCAGAAATGCATTCAATTTCTACAATCAAGCGGATGACTTTACCTTAGTTCCAGCTACTGCTATTGGTATTTTAGATTTATTAAATAGCTACAATATCAAAATGATTGACAAAAAAGCTGCTGTTATTGGTCGTTCAAGTTTAGTTGGAAAACCTACAGCATTTCTATTAAAACAAGAAGGTTGCAATGTTTCTACCTACAATAGAAACACAGGCATTAAAGGTGTTGAAAATGCTGATATCATTGTAGTTGCTGCTGGTGAAGCCAAACTTCTTAAAAAAGAAAACATTAAAGAAGGTGCTGTTGTAGTTGATGTTGGATCAAACTGAATTGAAGTAGATGGCAAAAAAATTCTTCATGGTGATGTTGATATTGAAACAATACCTGAAAACTATTTAAGTGCTTTAGCCCCTGTTCCAGGTGGCGTTGGTCCAATGACAGTTATTTCACTTTTTACTAATTTAGCTAAATCAATAATACATATTCACAGATTATAATTTTATAAATTTAAAAACCATAAAATTTGGGCTTTCAACAAACTTTTTGGGTTTAAAAAACTAAAGTCACTAAACTAGGACAAAAAAATTAGACTCCAATAAATTTATTATTCTTATAAACATCCCACATTTGTTGGGGTGTTTTTAGATCTAATTTTTTCATAAATCTATCATTATTATATCAATCAATAAATTCTTTAATTTCATTTTTCAATTCGTTAAAAGTGAGCAACTTAACTCTTTTGCAAAAATTAGGAAAGATTTCGGTTTTTAATATAGAAAAGAAATATTCAATTTCTCTATTATATAATGAATTCCCAACTCTTGACATTGAGATTTTTTCATTTTTTGATGATATGAATTTTACATAATCATTTGATGAATATTGATAGCCATGATCTGAATGAATAATAAAATTTGAAGAAAAATCAGTTGTTTTTAAATGTTCTAAAACGAGATTATTATCATTGTTTTTTGATAAATTTCAACTAACTATTTTTTTAATTCTATGATGAATAATTGCAGATAAATAAACATGATTTTCTAAAACATCAATTGGAGATGGAATGTATGTTACAACAGTAGCAAATATATCATTATGTTTTCCATCATAATCTCTTTCAGATAGATTTTCATATTTAACATTTGTATTCTTATTTTCTCTTTTTCTTTTTGCTCTTCCATATCTACCTTTACAATCTTTAAAAGCTTGTCTAATTTCATATTCATATTTAATCTTTTTTTCTTTGTTTTAATTGATAATAATATGTCGATTTTTTAATACCTAAAATAGCGATAATTTGTTTAATGGTGACAGAAAATCCATATCTTTTTTTGAATTTTTCAATTGCTTCATCTAAATCTTTACTGTTATTTCTTTCCAATATTTCTTTGTAAGAAATATCAGTTATTAAGATTTCAAGTTGATCTCTTGTCATCTTTCTTAATTCTTCTTCTCTATTCTTTTTTTCAGCTTCAATATCCATTTTTTCTAGGTCTTCCAGACCCTTTACCTTTTTTAGGAGATTTTCCTGTGTTTGATTCTATACTCATGCCCAAATTGTATTTTTTAAATTTGTTTTTGATACTTCTAATTGTTTCTCGATCAAATATTTGTCTTTGACTGATTCTAAAATATTCATTTTTAAATTCCGTCTTTGTAATTTTATAGTCTAAATATTCCTTAAAAAATATAAAAATTTCTATCTATTTTTCAATATTTAAATGTTTTCCCATAAAACCTCATTTAATGCTTTAAACTAGTACAAAAAGACTTAAATATATTTGAGATTTAAGTCTAATTCTTTTGTCCTGGTTTATGGCCTTAATTAAGGTTCTTTTTATTTACCTTTTAAGATAAAAATTGCCATATTGTAATTATTTAATTATTAAATTTAATAATATATATAAAATTAATATAAGAATATTTTTTTATAGGAGGTATTCATGAAATTTACATCTTTAATTGAAAAAAGAATTAAAGCAATGAAAACTAAAAAAAGAATTGCTTTTATAGATGGTGATGATAGTAGAGCACTAGATACCATTAAACAATTAGAACAATTTCCTAATGTTGAATTAACTTTATTAGTTGAAACTGATGTTAAGTCAAAAACCAATGTTAAGTTTATAAACATTAATAAAGATAAACAAAAACAAAATGATTTAGCTCAAAAATATTTTGAATTAAGAAAAGGCAAAGAAACAATTGAACAAGCTCAAAGAAACCTAAAAACAAGACCTTTCTATGCTATGATGCTTTTAGCTACAGGTGAAGTTGATGGGGTAGTTGGCGGACTTAATTATGCAACTGCAGATATCTTAAGAGCAGCTTTTAAAGCTATAGGCGCTAGAGAAGGAGTAAAAACTATTTCTTCAGTTATGGTAGTACATAACGAAAAAAATACTTACTTCTTCAGTGACATTTCAGTAAATGTTAAGCCTGATCAAAAAGCTTTAGTAGAAATTGGACTTAATGCTGCTCAATTTGCTCAAAGCATGGGGATAGAACCTAAAATAGCCTTCTTAAGTTTCTCAACTAACTATTCAGCAAAAACACCTGAAAGTGAATTAGTACACAATGCTGTTGAAGAATTCAATACCATTTATCAAGGTACTAAAGCTATTGGAGAAATTCAATTAGATGCTGCTTTAGATTTAGAAGTTAGAAAAGCTAAATATAAATTAGATTACTATAAAGAACCAGCAAATACTTTAATTTTCCCTGATTTAGATGCTGGAAATATAGGCTATAAATTAGCTCAAAGATTAGGAAATTATGGGGCAATTGGACCTATTGTTGTTGGTACTAAAAAACCAGTCAATGATCTTTCAAGAGGTTCAAGTGTAAAAGATGTAATTAATACAATTTTAATCACTGCATTGCAGGCAGAGAAATAGGAGAATATTATGAGTAAGCAAAAAGTATTAGTTATTAATGCAGGAAGTAGTTCAATAAAGTTATCACTTTTTGATAAAGCTTCTTTAGAAATTATTGCAAGTGGTATTGCAGAGAGGATTACCTTATTAGAAGGTAAAATAACAATCAAATATAACGGTCAAAAATTTAACCGTGATGTAACAATGCCTAACCACACTGTGGCTGTTGAAAACATTTTAGAATTAATGTCACAAATTGGTTTAATTGACAATCCAAAAGAAATCGAATTAATTGGCTTTAGAGTTGTTCATGGTGGACCTTACTTTACAACAACAGTTAAATTGAATACTAAAGAAATTGATTTAATTGAAAAAGCTAAAATTTATGCACCACTTCACAATCCAGGTGCAGTTCAAGCCATGAAAGCATTTAAAAAAGTTATGCCACATGCCAAAATGAGTGTTGACTTTGATACAGCATTCCACACAACAATTCCAGATGTCAATGCAATTTATCCAATTCCATATCAATGAACAGAAGATTTAAAAATTCGTCGTTATGGAGCTCATGGAATTAGTCATGAATTTATTACACTCAAAATCCAAGAATTAGTTAAAAAAGAAAAAGTTAATTTAGTTAACTTACATATTGGAAATGGTGCTTCATTATGTGCTATTAAAGATAGAAAATCATTTGACACTTCAATGGGACTTACACCTTTAGCAGGAATTATGATGGGATCGCGTTCAGGCGATATTGATCCTTCAATTCATGAATTTATTAATGAACAACTTGGTTTAGATATTCACCAAATCACAGAAGCTCTTAACAAGAAAAGTGGGCTTTTAGGAGTTTCAGGTGTTTCAAGCGATATGCGTGATGTATGTAAAGCAGCAGACGAAGGCAATAAACGTGCTATTTTCACACTTGAATTGTATGCACAAAAAATAGCTGATTTTACCGCTAATTATGCAAACAAAATTGGCAACAAATTAGATGCTATTGTTTTCACTGCTGGTGTTGGTGAAAACACTCCTTCAATGCGTCAAATGGTAGTTGATAAACTACATTTTGCAAAGATTAAATTAGATGACAAAAAGAATAATTCTAAAATTGAAGATTATGCTTTAATTTCTACAAAAGATAGCGAAATCAAAGTATATGTAATTAGAACAAATGAAGAATTATTAATTGCAAAACATGCAATAAATTTGTATAAATAATTATGATTAAAAAAGCAATTTTTCCAGGATCTTTTGATCCTATACACAAAGGTCATATATCAGTAATTGAAAAAGCACTAAAGCTTTTTGATGAGCTTATAGTAATAGTTTCAATTAACCCTGATAAAAACAATTTAGGTAATTTAGAAGAAAGATATCAATCAGTCAAAAAAACCTTAAAAGACTATAAAACAGTCACTGTGGTAAAAAATGAAAATGATTTGATAGCTCAAATTGCTAAAGAAAAAAATGTAAAGTTCCTAGTTAGATCAGCCAGAAATAATTTAGATTATGACTATGAGCTAGTACTAGCAGCTGCTAATCATCACTTAAATTCTGAGCTTGAAACTATACTTATAGTACCAGACTATGAAAACATAGACTATTCTTCAACTCTTTTAAGACATAAACAAAAATTAGGTAAAAAATAATGTGAAAATTTATAACTTCAGCAATAGATAAAAAACAATGACTTGATTGCAAAAACAGCTTTCAAGTTTGTTTTTGAGGTCGCTCAAATGTTGGCAAAAGTTCACTTTTAAATGCTATAACAAATCAAAATATTTCATTTGTATCAAAGCACCCTGGCAGAACACAATTAATTAATTATTTTGCAGATAACAATGATAAATATATAGTTGACTTACCTGGTTATGGTTATGCTGAAATATCTAAAGAAAAAGTCATTAAAATGAATCTTGCGGTTAAAGATTTTTTAAAAAATGAACCTTCTCCAAAACATATCTTTTTGCTTATAGATAGTCGAACAAGATTTACTAAAAATGATTTAGAAACCTTGACATTTTTAAATTCATTAAACTGAAATTATGACATAGTTTATACAAAAATTGATAAATTAAATCAAAAAGAAAAATCGGCTTTAATTAAAAAACATAATGAATTAAATTCAAAAATTTTTAAAAAATCAGCTCAAGTGTTCTTGGTATCAAGCCAAAAAAATATTAACCTTGATGATATAGTTCAACACATAGAAAAATTACTTTATAATGAGTAAAAATCATTAATATCAAATATTTGATATATAATTTAAAAATTATATTTGAATAGGAGAAAAAAATGAATCGTAAATTATCATTAACATTAGGAACATTAGCAACAGGTGTTGTTGCAGTTGGAATTGGTACGGCTATTTATGCTTTAGTTAAAACTAATAAAGACAATAAAAGTATTGAAAGACAGCTAAGCTCTTTTACTTTTTCTCTTGCAAAACCTAAAGACAAATTATACCAAACTAATATTGCAAATCACTTAGCAAGTGAATTTACTTACTCAAATTATTACTATTTTGAAACATACAATAGCAACAAAGAACCAACTTTGAAAAACACAAAAGAATATGAAAAAAATTATTGAAGAACTCAACTTGAAGGAAATATTGAAAAAGGTTGATTAAAAAATGATGATCTTTCTCCTCAAGGGGCATTGAGAAATCAATTATTTTCATTAAGAAATAATCGTTTTGATAGAATTGACAAATTTTATAAAGATTACAATATTTTCTACCATTCATATGCAAATGATTTTACAGGTACACTCTATTTGACTGTTTCATTAGAAGATAAAGCTAATGAAAAAGATAAAGATAAAAAAACAAGAAACATTAGTGATAGAATAAAAAACTGAACATCAAAAACTTTTGTTTTAAATGGATTTAAAAAAGTTACTGAAAAAGACGTCGTTGAAACGAACACAAAATTAATTAGTAATCCTAAATCTTGAAAAATGGATATTAGAGATAAAATAAGACAAACTTTTTACAAGAAAGAAAAGAGTAGTCTTGATGAATTACTTGCTGCATTACCACAAAAAGATCTTTCAAGTGATTTAAACAAAAATAAAGAAGAAATTTTAAAAAATAATTCAACAATTGAAAGTTGATTTGACATTGGAAGAACTTTAGATAAAAAAAGCAATAACCCCGAATATAAATTAGACACAAAGCGTGGAATGTGATTTACAAAAGCTTCTGAAAAATCATTAAATTTACACTTTTATGCCTATAAAATAGTGCCGGAAGCGGAAATGCCTAAGGACAAAAATGATAAAACATCTTTAATAAAATCAAGAATGATTGACATAAAAAATCCTATTGTTCAAGAAATAGATATTAATTATTTTGAACTTGAAAAAGTATTGAAAAATCATGTTGAAATATCTATTTTAGGTAACTATGAAATTAAAAATATTGACTTTAAAACACCTTCAACTTCACTTGAATGAATAAATAATTCAACAGATGAATTCGGTGAATACAAAAATGCAAGTAAAGGTTACTACAAAAGAATTCAATTGAAATTTAAAGATGATTTTAAAAATAGTCACCTTTACCAATTATTCTATTGTACAAAACAAACAGAAGATTATGATAAAGACAAAACAAAATATAAAAATGAAGGTTTAGTTTCATTTGATCCAGCAAAAGGCGAAGCTACCTTTGCAATTGGTATTAGAGTTAAAAATTCAAATAATAATTATAAGTCTTCTTCAATTCCTGAATATATTGGACATATAACTTTAGGTGGTTTTAAAAAATCATAAATCGAGAGCAAATTGCTCTTTTTTTATTAATAAAAAAGAATAAGAAAATAATGAAACTACAAATTTACTATTAATCATGGTTCAAATAAAAAAATATGTTATTTATTTTGCAAATTTAATATAAAATAATATTTAGTATTACAAATATATACATACAAGTTTATTTTAATTTAAGGAGAATAAATGAACATTACTGACAAAAGAAGTAAGTTAGTTATTACAGTTGGTCCATCAAGTGATAACTACAAAATGCTTCGTTCATTAATTGAAGCAGGTGCAACCTGTGTTCGTGCTAACTTTAGCCACGGAGACCATGCAGAACAATTAAACAAATTTGTTCTTGCACAAAAAATTTCTAAAGATTTACATCTTCCTATATCTCTTATGTTAGATACTAAGGGTCCGGAAATTCGTTTAGGAAAAATGAAAGATGGAAAACAAGAAATTCCAGCAAACAAAGAAATTAAAGTTTGAACAACTAAAGAAAAATATGAAACCGTAGAAGGAACAGAAAAAGAGTTAACTGTTGCTTATGACATGGCTCAAGACTTAGTTGTTGGAAACCAAGTTCTCTTTGACGATGGTAAATTATCAACAATTGTAACTAAAGTTGATAGAAAAGCTGGTTATGTTGTTGTTAAAACACTTAACAAGCACTTATTAAAAACTAACAAACGTATTAATTTACCAGGTGTTGACTTTTCTCTTCCATTTTTAGCTCAAAAAGACATTGATGATGTTAAATTTGGTATTAAAAACGGAATTAACTATGTAGCAGCATCATTTGTTAACTCATCTAAAAATGTCCAAGAATTACGTAAATTATTAGATGACAATGGTGGAAAACACGTTAAAATCATTTCTAAAATTGAAAGCCACTTAGGAACCAAAAACATTGATGAAATCATTCAAGCATCAGATGGTGTTATGGTTGCTCGTGGGGACTTAGGTCTTGAAATTCCTTACTATGATGTTCCTTATTTTGAAAAAATAATGATCAGAAAATGTCGTGAAGCGGGTAAACCAGTTGTTGTTGCAACTCAAATGTTAGACTCAATGGAAAACTCACCACAACCTACACGTGCTGAAGTTACTGACGTTTACTATGCAACAGAAATGGGTGCTGACTCAACAATGCTTTCAGGTGAAAGTGCATCAGGCAACTATCCTTTAGAAGCAGTTACAGTTATGTCAAAAATTAACAAACGTGCTGAAAGTGAATTTTATGACAAAAATTACTATGATGTTCAATTAGAAGAAATTAGAAAAAATTCTTCAAATTCAAAACGTTCAAGAATTGCTTATGACGTTGCAAACAGAACACGTTATGGTGACTATAGATTTGCTGTTGTTCTTTCAAGAACAGGTCAATTATTAAGTGAAGTTGCTAAATTTAGACCAAATACATTAATCGTTGGTATTTTAAATGATGAAAACCTAATCGGTGGATTTGGTGTTACTTCTAGTGTTTGAGTATCATTAGATTCAATCGAATTATTTGCAAAAATCAAAAAAGATAAAAGCAAAGCTCTTAATGCTCTTAAACCATATGGTGTTAAAAAAGGCGACCGCTTTTTAGTAGTTGAAAACGAAAGTATTACTGAATTTGTTGCTTAATAAGCAAACAAGAAGATACGCATTTTGCGTATTTTTTTAATTCTTATTAAAAACTAAATTAATATTTTTTTCTTTTCAAAATCCTCTTTTATTTTGTTGTGCTTCATTTTGCAACTGGTTTAATTTTCAAAAATATTCTTTTTGTTCTTTATTATTAACTCAATAATATTTAGCATGATAATCAATTGAAATATAAGATACTCTAGCAAATCCTTGTTTAACTAATTCAAAAGCTAAATCATTACCTTCTGCACTATAAACTTTGCAAATTCACCGATTATATTTATCCTTCGTTATGTATTTAATTTTTATATTTTTTTGATATGTTAAATTGTATAAATAATTTTTTGCTTTTTGTCCATAATAGTTTTCAAGCAAAGCTAAATGTTGATTATTTTTGCCTTTAAATATCTCTGGAGTATCTATTCCAAAAAATCTAACACCTTGTTTTATAGTATCATTGGTAAAATACAACGTGTCACCATCTACTACTTGATAATGTCATTTGACATCAAAAACTTGATTTAATTGTGGATTAATAATCTGTTGTCGACAACCAGCAACAGATAAACAAGTAAAAGGCAAAAAATTTAAAAAAAGTTTCAAATATCTCTTCATATTTATACCTAGTCATTTTTATAAATAAATTTAAAAAAATGGAAAAATAAAAAAGAGGCTTTTAACTCCTCTTAAATTTTAACTAAGCTTTGTTATTTGAACCAAATTCTCTAATTTTTGCTCTAACTGTTTCACACATAGCTTTATAACCTGGTGCATAAAGTTTACGTGGGTCAAAGTTTTTGCCTTTAAGATCTTCTCCTGCTTCAATATAAGCTCTTAAAGCTTTGTGATTTGCTTGTTGTAATTCGGTGTTAACATTAATTTTTGTAACACCTAAACTAATTGCTTTAGCAATTTGATCAGCCGGAATACCAGAACCGCCATGTAAAACTATACCAATTTTAGCTGCATCTCTAATTTCAACTAATTTGTCGAAGTTTAATGATTTTCAGCTTATAGGATATGGACCATGAATGTTACCAATACCAGCTGCTAAAACATCAATACCTGTTTCAGCCATTTCTTTAGCTTCAGCTGGATCAGCAAATTCGCCTGCACCGATAATACCATCTTCTTCACCACCGATTGTTCCAACTTCGGCTTCCATTGACATGTTAACTTTTTTAGCTAATTTAACTAATTCTTTTGTTTTAGCTAAGTTTTCTTCATATGGTAAGTGTGAACCATCAAACATTAATGAAGTGTATCCAGCTTTAATAGCTTTTTTAGCTCCTTCATATGTTCCATGGTCTAAGTGAAGTGCAACTGGAACTGTGATATTGTAGTCTTTCATCATACCATTAATCATTCCAACGATGATATTCATACCTCCCATGTATTTAACTGCGCCTTCACTTGTTGCAACAATAACAGGTGAATTTTCTTCTTGAGCTGTTAATAAAACTGCTTTAGCTCATTCTAAATTGTTAATATTAATGTGAGGAACTGCGTACTTTCCTTTTTTAGCTTTTTTAAGCATACTTGATGCATTTACTAATTTCATTTTGTACTCCTATTTTCAAAATATTATTTATTAATTTCAAAACCATTTCTAATTGTTCATTCATTATTTCCTTTATGAACGAAACGTGAATCAACTGTTAATAAACGATATAATTCGCCTTTTTTATTTGTTTCTAGATCTTTGAAATCTAAATTTTTATTTTCAGCTTCTGCTACTCATTTGTCATTTAAATTTGCTTTGATTTCTTTAAAAATATCATTGAATTTGATATTCTTACCATCTTTACTTTTTTCAGAAATATATTCAAGAGCAATACTTAACATTGTTTTCATACAACCTCCAGACTCCTTTAAAACTTATAAAGTAATTATATTTTAAAATATTATAAATTAATATTAATTTATTTATATAAATAATATTTAATGGTAATGTTTTTAGAATTTAATATTTTTTGTGACTTTTTCTAAAAAGCATATAAAAAATCAACATATAAAAAAATAATTGCACAGACAATCATTATAGTTTGAACCTCAATTATTGAACTATTTAATTATGTTTGGACTTATTCATGTATTGAATATGGCTAAGTCCTTTTAATTTATTAGCAATTCTGTCATTATTATAATCTAAAGTAGTTTTAAGTTCTTTAAAACTTTTAAATCTATTTTTTCTCAAAATTAAAATTCTCTTTTTGCAACACTAAATAAACATTCAGCGGGACTATTGTCTAAACGATTCCTTTTCTTAACAAGCTTTGAATTGTTTGTTTCTTTTTCAAATAATTTATATAATCTTCATAAGTATATTGTCATCCTTGATCAAAATGTAATAATACATTGTTTAAGCTATGCTCATTCCCTTCTACGTTTTCCAACATTTTACCCCCCATTCTTAAGTTAGGTGATTTAGAAATCGAATAACCTAAAATCTCACTATTTTCAAAATCAACCACAGAAGAAAATATGCTTTTTTATCATTTTTTTAATTTGAATTCAATAACATCTGTTCCTAGTATTTTCAAATATTTATTACTAAAAAATTTTGTATCTTAAGAAATATTTTGCGATATTTTCTTTATCTAAAAACAAGTTTGGAATGTTTTTTGTGAACATCCTTTTGGATGAAGAATACTTATTTTTTTCTTAATGTTTTGCCAAAAAGATTTAATGATTTTATTAATTTTTAAACCTTTTTATGATTAATCATTGTTCCTTTATTTCTTAATGCAAAAGTAATACGTCTATAACCGTATAGTCCTTTATTATAGTTAAATAAGTCAAATATAATCTTTTTCAAATTTTCATCTTTGTCAGGTTTATTTTGTGATTTTAATATCTCATAAAAAATTTACTTTTTCAATATTAATTTTAAAATTTGTTGCCTTTTGAGCATCAAAATTTATTTTAGATTTTCTTCCTTTTTATTTTTTTAAATTTTAATTGCGTAAAAATGAACCCCTTTCCAAAAAGTTTGAAATTTGAGGTTCACTTATTAACTATCATAAGATATACTTTTATTTTTATAAATAAGAGGAGCAATAATATTGTATGTAAAATAAATAATAAACATGTTAAATCAAATCTTAACAGGGCTAAATAAAATATGGTTGAAAACAAATACAAAGATATTATTATCTTCTCCTTTTTGCAATGATTGTTGGTCAGCAAATGATAAAAGAGGCACATTAATTAATTCAATTAAAGCAGAAAAAATAACAATTGGAACAATAACTAAATAGTTAGATGGTTTCATTTTAAAGCGAGCTATTATAATAAAGAAGAACATTAATGTGTAACCAGATACCATTGTTGCTAAAAGCCCTCATCTATTCGAAATAACACCTTTTTTAATAATGCTTTCAGGAATTACAAAGCCAACTAATCAGACAATAAATAATGATATTAAAGCTAAAAGAATAACAGCAACAAATAAATTAATATTTAGCAAAATATTTTGTGTTCCATTGATCCGAATACTTTTTCTTTTTTCTTGAATTAGAATAATTTTGTTTTCTAGTTTAAGTATTTTTTTATCATTAGTATTTTTTAATTTTAGTTTATCAAGTTTTTTGCTTAATTTTCAAATTCTATTTTCATGAACATTATCTTGAAATTCACCACCAAAATAGTAACCAAATAATTTAATAAATAATAAGCCGACTAAACCAGAAATTATTCCATCGACCATTGCTGCTACAGTATAAATAGGATTATAAAAAGAAGGAACAAAAAGGAAGGATAAAAGATCACTAATTAGTCCAACAATTCCACCAATTAAAGGTCCAAAAATAAAACCACTAATTTTAATAGGCAAACCTATAAAACTTATTTTATAAGTTGGAATTGAAGCAATAGGAACAAGAGAAGAAGCAATAACTAAAAATACAACCGAAATTGCAATTAAGATTCCAACAAAAGAAATTTTTCTAATAGTTCACTTTGGAAAGATTGTTCATTCTTCTCAAAATTTTTTAAATTTGCTTTCTTTTTCTTTATTATTTTGTTTATTATTTTTTCTCATCTCTTCCTTAATAAATACATTACAATTATATAAAAATTAATATTAAACAAAGATATTTTTTACTCAGTTTTTTGACTAAAAAAATTACTTCAAAAAATTGAAAAAAATTTTTTATTTTTTTGCTTGATTTTTTAAATTGCATGTTATAATATATCCAGTGGTTATAGCGAAGGGGACCCACCTGATTCCATTCCGAACTCAGTAGTTAAGCCCTTTAGTGCCGACGATACCAGAGATGGGAAAATAGGGAGCTGCTATTTTTTTATACTTTTTTTGCTTTATTAGAAAAATTATTTACTAAAAATAAAACTTCATTTATAATAATTTATAATTGCCCAAGTGGTGGAATGGTAGACGCTGTGGACTCAAAATCCACTGGAGAGATCCGTGCAGGTTCAAGTCCTGTCTTGGGCACCATATCACTTTAGACCAAAAAAGGACTCATTAATTTGAGTTTTTTTTATTAAAAAAGCAGGTTATTGGCCTGCATTTTCATTTTTGTAATAATCTCGATATTTTTTTGGAACTTTTTTAAATTCATAATAACCATAATAAATAGGATGTTTAGTTTGAATTGGTATTCTTCATGTCTTTCCATATCATCTTTCAAGAACTGATTCATTTTCTTTTAAACTTTTGAAATAATGTCCATTCATTTCTATATCTTGCATGCCATTTTCAATTTGTTCTAGTGTTAAAGTAACTTGATGAAAAATTCTTTTATTAGGCCAATTAGTAATGTAATACATTTCTTTTTCTTTTTCTGAAACCTTAGTTTTTTCAATAGTTGTTTTAATATCTAAAGGTGGTACTAAAAATAAAAACATTCAGCCAAAAATAAACATTAAAATATTTCCAAAAATATTAATAAATCATTTTCTTGGAGCTAAAGCTCTTCTCATTGATCTTAATTTGTATCAAAAGTTATTAATTTTTTTAGCTTTCTTCCATGTTGAAGGAACAATAATGAACATATCGATATAAATATTGTTAGGATCATTTTGATCAATCTTATCAACAAAACGTGGAAAATTAAGAAAGTGATGCGATGTTGTATTATCCAAAATATATTGTGGATAATGTTTTTTTAAGAATTCATATGTTTCTTCTGTAATTAGAACATCAATATCAGTATCTCATGCAATTTGTTTTTTATTTCTTGTAGCTCCTAAAAGAGTACCATAAGCAAGTGAGTATCACAAATTGTTTTCACGGCAAATTTTGTCTAAAACTTTTAATAATTCAAAACTTTTTTGTTGTCTTCTTTTTAAATTTTTTGGCAAATAAGGTAATTGATCTTTTTTCATTTTTTTCCTTTTTAAAACAATTGATTCTCAAAATTTCGACATCATAAATCAATCATCATATTAATTTTATATTATATAGCAATTAAAATTTTGAGAAAAAATAAAAAATAAAAAACCCTATAAAACAAGGGTTTTGGTCAATTTAATGAAATGGTGCGAACGAATGGACTTGAACCATCGACCTCACGATTATCAGTCGTGTGCTCTAACCAGCTGAGCTACGCTCGCATTTTAGTTTCACTCAAAATTTGAGCAAAACTTAATATTATTATAAAAAAGTGAAATTAACGTTTTGAGAATTGTCTTGCACGACGTGCTTTGTTCAAACCTGGTTTTTTACGTTCTGTAACACGCGCATCACGAGTTAACATTCCTGCAGGTTTCAATTTTTCTCTATATGTATCTGAAGCTGCTAATAAAGCACGAGCAATACCTAAACGGATAGCACCAGCTTGTCCACTTAAACCACCACCTGAAACATTAACAGTTATATCGAATTGTCCTTTTGTTTCTGTTAAAACTAAAGGTTGTTCAGCATCTTGAATATATAAATTTGATGTTAAGTATGCAAGAGCTTCACGTTTGTTAATTGTGAATTTACCTTTTCCAGGTCTCAAAATAACACGAGCTGTTGATGATTTACGACGACCAAGTCCTCTGTATTCAACAACTTCTTTTTTTGTAACTTTTTTAGCTGTAGCCATATTATCTTACCTCTAAACTTTCTGGTTTTTGTGCTTGGTGTTTGTGGTCAGGACCTGCAACAACACTTAAGTTTTTACGTTGTTTGTTTCCTAATTTTGTGTGTGGTAACATACCATAGATTGCTTTTTCAACAAGAGCTGTAGGTTTTTTAGCTCTTAATTTCGCAGCTGTAATACTTTTTAGTCCACCAGGATATCCTGAGTGGTGGTAGTAAACTTTATCTTCTTCTTTTTTAGCTGTTAAAATAACTTTTTCGGCATTAACAACAATTACATAATCACCCATATCTGCATTTGGTGTGTATGTAGGTTTTGTTTTACCTCTTAAAACAGAAGCTACAAAAGCGGCTAAACGACCTAAAACTTGTCCTTCAGCATCAACAACATATCACTTCTTGTCAGCTTTTTCTTTGTTTACAATAGTGGTTTGTCTCATGACTTCCTCCTTAAACGTTAATTCAATTTATAAATTGCTTTTTTATTATATATTAAATTTATTTTTTGAGAAACAAATATTTAATAAAATACAAAATTTTTTTCAGCATCTTTGAACATTTGCTTAATTTATAGTTTTTATATATGGTTATAATATCATTGATTATATAATTTATAACAAAATTAGGAGAAAAATGGACAAAAATACTCAAATAATAATTTTAGCTGCTGGCTTTGGTTCAAGACTAACGCCTCTTTCACTTAAGACGCCAAAAGGATTATTAGAAATTAAAAAAGATTTAAAAATTGTTCCTCATCTTTTATCTTATTTAAAAGATTATAAAAATAAGACAATAGTAACTGGCTACAATTATCAATCTTGAAATGACTTAATTAAAAAAGAAAATATCAAAAAGATATTCAACAAAGAATTCACAGATACTAATTCATTATTTAGTTTATATCTAGCAATTAAAGATTTGAAAACAATTAAGGGTGGTTTATTAATTACAACCAATGACACTTTATTTTTAGATGATATCTTTAATAAGGAATTTAATTACTCATGGGTTAATACTTTGAGTAGTACAACAAATAAAGCTGAATGAGAAATTATTGAAAAGAATAAAAACATAGTTGACTTTAGAATTAGAGACTTAAATAAAATCTATGAAAGTGATAATTTTGAATTTATTACAGGTGCTTCATTTATTCATGAAAAAGATTTCTTGAAATTTAAAAATGCAATTATTAAGAGAGTTGAAAATCCAATTTCAAAGCAAAATGATTATTGAGAATTTGCTTTGATGGATATCTTAAAAGATATAGAGCTTAAGAAATACAATTGTGACCAAAAGGTCTATGAAATAGACGATTTCAAAGATTTATTGACATTTAATAGAAAAGCTCCTTGCTTTATAAACGATGTTTATTTAAACAAAATTAAAGAAGTTTTTAATGCCAAATTTGAAGATATTTTAGATATTCAACCAGTTAAAAAAGGAATGACTAATAACTCATTTTCTTTTAAAATAAAAGATAAAAAATATATTGCTAGAATACCAAAAGATGGCTCAAAGAGTTTAATTAATAGATACCAAGAAGAAAAAATTTATCAAAAACTAAAAGGCAATGAATTAGTTGAAAATTTAATTTATTTTGAAACCAAAAATAATATTGATGATCCTTTACATGGTTTTAAAATAACTGAATGAATTAATAACTCAAAAACAATTGATGGACACAATTATAAAGAAATGGAATTAGCTTTAAATAGTTATCGCAAACTACATAATCAAAATTTATCAGTTGATTTTGAATTTGATATTCTAAAAATTTTGGACTATTACATTTCAATAATTGGAGAAAAATACAAAAGATTTCCAAAACATTTATTAGACAATGAAGCTAAAATTAGAAAAATGCTTGCTTATCATAAAAGTAAAAATTATCCAAAAGTTTTATGTCATATTGATTCAACTTCAGGAAATATCTTAATAAATAAGGATAATAAAATTAAATTAATTGATTGAGAATATGCGGCTAATAGTGATCCATTTTTAGATTTAGCTGGTATGTGCATGGATAATGAATATGGTGTCAAAGAAGCTAATTGACTTTTAGAAACATATTTACAAAGAAAACCAACTAAAGAAGAAAAAAATAGATTATACATTTTAATTGCTTCAATAGGTTTCTTATGAACATATTGGTGCGAATATAAAGAAATATTTAATGAATTCTTCAGAGATTATTACAAAATTTACTATTCTGCAACATTAAAATTTGTAAACAAGGTGAAATATGAATGATAAAAATTCAAATGTAGAAGTTAATGAAATTCAAAACGATAAAAAAGTTAAAAATAAAAATTTATTTAATAAATTTGTTGCTTTATTTTCAGGGATTATGTGAGCATTAAATGGAATTTTAATTTCTGTTTTTACAAATTTAATTCCTTCCGGTTCATTTTTTAATCAAGGAGAATGAGGCCCAGCTAAATTAGCTTTAGCTATAACTTTTTTAAATGATACATTTGGCTTTTTAGTTAGCATAATAATTATTTTTTCATTTAAAAAACATAAAGAATTTGTTGCAGCTTTCAAAAATAAAAAAATATGAATATTATTACTCAGCTCTCTTTTTGGGGCACCAATGGGTATGACAATGTATGTCCTTGGTATTGTTTATGTCGGTACTGGAATAAGTAGTGCAATTACAGTTTGTTATCCTATTGTTGGCGCAATGCTTGCTTTTATCTTTTTGAAACAAAAAACTACAAAAAATGGTTTATTTGGATCAATAATTTCGCTTTTATGTATTTTAACTTTAGGAATTTTACAATTTCATAAAGGCGATATTAAAAATGGATGAGGTTTCTTGTTTGCAATATTAGCTGCACTTTGTTGAGCTTTGGAAGCATTTTTATCAACCTTATCAATGAAAAATGCTATTGATCCTTTTGTTTCTATATTCTTTAGATATGTTGTTTCATTGGTTGTTTTAGGTAGCATTGTTTTACCATCAGCAAAAATCTATGAAAAAATGGATGAACTATTTGCTAATACAAACATTTTATTAATTGTTGCTTCTGGAATTGTGGGTTGCATTTCATATATGACATTCTATTATGCACTTGATAAAATAGGTGTTCCAATGGCTACAGGATTAAATATTTCCTATGTTGGTTGAACAATATTGTTTGATTTGATAAGACTTGAATTTTATGATTGATATTGCTATTTATTAGCTTCTTTAATTCTAATAAGCCAAATAATAACTTTAATACCTGATGATAAATTTATCTTTAGGAAATTGAAAAAGAAAGAATTAAAAGCAGAGGAAACAAATGATAATAATAGTCATCAAAACCAAGAACAAAATAATTAATTCAAATACTTTATACTGCTAAATTTATTTAGTAAAGTGTAAAGTATTTTTATTAGCTTTTTTGCCAAAACCATTGTTTTATAGTAATTTTCACAATTATAAAAATTCCAATTTCTAGAAAATTTCCACAAAACCTTTTTATTTATTTCATTTTTTATAATATAAAAAATATAATATTTATGAGCAAATTATTAAAGGAGAAAAATGGATGTTACAAAGAAATTAGTTTCAACTTTAACTAATGTAAATCTTTGAGGCGCAATTATTGCTTCTATTGTAATAATCGGACTAGGTTATTTGTTGGTTAAAGTTAAATGATTTAAATCAACTTGAAAAGCTGCACTTGTTGGCGTAGTTATGAAAATTGCTTTACCAGCTTTAGCACTCAAAGGCTTTATGAGCGATATTAGTCTTGGACTTCTTCAAGAACAAGGTATTATCTTAGGAATTGCATTTGGATTCTATATCTTGCTTTCATTAGTGGCTTGATTATGAACTAAATATATGCCTCATAAAACACCAGAATCAGTGGAAAATGCTCAAGAAAACACTATTATTGGTGAAATGAGTGAAACAAAAACAGTTGATGAATCTCGTCATCGCGCAATGGTTGTTTGAATGTTATTAATCTTCGGATCAACAACATTCTTTGGTATGCCTATTATAAAGGAACTATATTCAAATAATAATGGTGTTCTAGCAGCAAATATTTGAAATGTTCCTTATAGAATTTTCTTATATTCATTCTGCTTCATGCAAATGAAAGGTTTAAAATTCAACAAAGAAAATATTAAAGCTTCAGCAAAATCAATGTTTTTAAACCCAATTATTATTGCAACTTTTGCTGGATTAATTCTTTGATTGAATCAATTAATACCAGGTGCAGGAGCAACATATAAAGATTTTAGTCAAACTATTAAAGTTAATGGAAGTGATGTAGTTATTAAATATTCAGCTACTTTTGGTGAAAACTTTAAAACAGTTTTAACACCAGACAAAAAAGTATTTTATATGTTAAATGCAAATAATGAATATATTAAAACCACTAAACCAGTTGGTTGATTTACATGAAAAACAACATTACCATATATTTATAAATTTATTGATATTTTAGGTAGTTTATGTTCACCACTTATTTGATTAGCTATTGGTATGACACTTGCTGAAAGTAAATTAAAAGAAGCGGCAGGAGATAAATGAGTTTGAATATATTCATTAATTAAATTGATTGTTATTCCACTTGCAATCTTCTTAATCTTCTGAGGTTTAAACAAAGGTGGATTAGTTAAAAAAGAAGTAGGAATTGCAATGGTTATTTTTGCAGCTACACCACCTGCTACAGTTGCTGTTGGTTTTGCAATTAGTGAAAATAAATGTGCTAGATTAGCAAGCTCTGCTTCAGCATTTAGTACATTACTTGCAGTTATCTTTTTACCTATTTGAATTGTAGTTGCAGAATTAGTATTTATGTAGGAAAAATTATGAAAATTATTACTTTTAAAGTTAGAAATGTTGAAAAACCAATATTTGAAGAAATTAACAAAAAATTTGGTTATAAACTTGAAATTCATAGTGAAAGTTTAACTATGGAAAATGTCAATTTAACAAAAGGTTTTGACGCTGTTATTGTTAGAGTTGATGGTTCAATAAATAAAGAAATGTTAGATGCATTAAAAGCAAATGGCATTAAATATCTTTTAACAAGAACTGTCAGAACAGACCATATTGATTTAGAATATGCTCATAAATTAGGCTTTAAAATGGCTAGAGTTCCTTCATATTCACCAACAGCAATTGCTGAATTAGCTTTTGCTCATGCTTTAATGTTATCAAGACAAACACTTCATTTTGGACATAAAGGTTTTAACAAAGACTTTACTATTGATCCTGAAGGTTTTGCTACTGAATTAAAAAATAAAACAGTTGGAATAGTTGGGGTTGGAAAAATAGGACTTGCAGCTGCTAAAATGTTTAAAGTTATGACAAACAATGTTTTAGGCTTCGATTTATATCCTTCAGAAGAAGGCAAAAAAGTTGTTAAATATACAAAAACTCTAGAAGAATTAGTTAAAAAATCAGATATCATTTCTTTCCATTGCCCCTATATTAAAGGTAAAAACGACAAAATGATTAATGATGCATTAATTAAGCAAATGAAAAAAGGTGTAATTATTGTTAACACAGCTAGAGGCCAAATTCAAGATGAAGAAGCATTATTAAAAGGTCTAAAAAGTGGCAAAATTCAAGCTATTGCTACAGATGTTTTGAACAATGAAAAATCAATTTTCTTTAAAAAGCATGCAGAAATAGAAAACAAAACATTTCGCCAATTATTAGAATTCTATCCTCGTTTTGTTTTAACACCTCACATTGGTTCTTATACTGATGAAGCTGTTGAAAACATGGTTGAATACACTTATGACAATCTAAAAGAATATATCGAAACTGATCAATGCAAAAATGCAATTTAAATAATTAATAAGACTATTATCTTCAAGATAATAGTTTTTATTATTGCCAAAAAATTTTTAAAGTATAATAAAAACTATGAATGAAAAACAAACTAAAGTTTATGAACTGTTGAAAGAGTTTATTGAAATTTGTAATAAACACAATTTAGATTATTGTGCTATGTATGGAACAGCATTAGGAGCAATAAGACACAATGGATTTATACCTTGAGATGATGATATTGATTTATTAATTTCAATTGAAACATATAAATTTTTAAAGGAAAATTACAGAAATTTAATTGTAGACTGAGAAACAGGCAACAGCTTTTTAATGTTCCCTAAATTTTCAAAAGATAAAGATTCTCAAAAAGATGTAACTTTTTTAGATCTTTTTATCGATATACCAACAACTAAAAAAAGAATAAAAAAATATTTATCTCTTAAAAATAAATTGGGTTATTTGAACGCTTATTCTCAAAGAAAGTTTTTTGATATTCAATGAGGAATGAAAATTGCTAAAGTTTTATTATTTTGAACAAGAATGTTTAAAAAACCAAATTATCAAAAAGCTCTTGAGACTTTGTATGAACCAAATTCAAATATTCATCATGTAATTAATTGGCCTTTTAAAAAGGCTACAAAAATTAACATATATGAAAATATCAATTTTTTTGATACTATTGATGTTAAATTTGAAGATATAAAAATTCGGGTGCCAAAAAATTATGAAACAATATTTTTACAAAACTATGGTCCAAATTGAAGAATTCCAAAAAAATACAAAATGTCTGAACATTTAGGAATGTATGATATGAAAGTTTTTTGTAAAAAAGAAAGGGCAAAGAAAAATGACAAATAGTGAAATTAGAGTTATTTTAATTAATGATAGTTTTACTCCTGTAATAGATGGAGTTGTCAGGGTAATGCAAAATTATGCTTCTAATTTTATTAAAAAAAATGTTAAAGTTCTGGTTTTGGCTCCAGAATACAAAAAAATGAAATTAGATGAAGATAAAGGTCTTAATTATTCTGTCATTAGAATACCTAGACAATTAGCTAAAATTGGTGGTTATGAAGTAATGAACACTATTTTGAGTAGAAAAATTTGAAAAGAAATTGAAAATTTCAAACCTAATATTGTCCATTCTCATACACCTTTTTATGCCGGAGATATCGCAAATAAAATTGCAAAAAAATTTAAAATTCCCTCTATTTGTAGCTTTCATACTTTGTTTTATGATTCATTTTTGCGTTTTACAAAGTCTAAGCCAATTGCAAAATTTTTAACACATTTAATGATTAAAAAACTTAATAAGTTTGATTACATTTGACCTGTGTCAAAAGTTGCGCAAAAAGCTTTAATTGAATATGGATATAAAAAAGAAAGTGAAATTGTACAATTAGGGACAAATTTCTTTTATCCAGAAAATGCAGATGAATTAAAAAATAAAGTTATAAAAAAATGAAATATAAACACTAATAATAAAAATTTATTATATGTTTCAAGATTGGTTTGGGAAAAAAATATTAAAAAAGTTCTATTAACTTATAAAAAACTTGTTGAAGAAAATTCTAATTACCATTTAACAATGGTTGGTGGTGATATCAATTACAAGGAAATTGTTAAATATGCCTATAAAATAGGTTTAAAAGATAAAATATTGTTTACTGGCCCTATAGAAAATCAAGAAGAATTAAAAGGCATTTATTTATCTCATGATCTTTTTTTCTATCCAAGTTTATATGAAACTTATGGACTTGTTGTTAGAGAATCTGCAGCTTTAAAGTTGCCTCTCTTAGTTGTTGAAAACACAGCATGTGCCGAAAATGTGATAGATGGACAAAATAGTTTTATTTGCCAAGACGATGTTGACAATATGTACGAAAAAATTAAACAAATTTTTAAAGATAAAAATAATCTAATTAATGTGAAAAATAATATGAACAATTTATTTAATTCATGAGAAGAAGCAATTGAAATAGTTATAGAAAAATACAAAAAAATTATTGAACATTATAAAAAATAAGAGCAATTCTTTTTCATTAGTAAGATATTGCTCTATTTTAATTCTTAACTTCTTTCATTTTTCCCTTTTTTAAGTTGTTGTACTAATTATATATTTTTTATAAAAACGTTATTTTTTATATGTAACATTTGTATACAAATATTAAATATAACTTTATAATTTAAAATATGAAAACATTAGACAAATTAATTCAAGAACAATTCCCTTTAGCAAAAAAGATAACTTATTTGGATAGTAGTGCATTAGTTTTAAAACCAAAAATGGCTATTGATGCAGTTAACAATTTTTATTTAAATGAGTCAATTAGTACCCGTACTATTAACACTAAATTAGGAATTGAAAGCGCGCAAAAAATAAACAACTTACGTAAAAAAGTTGCTACTTTGTTGTCTTGTCAAGAACAAGAAGTTATATTTACTTCAGGAGCAACTGATTCACTAAACAAGTTTGCTTTAATGATCAAAAATCAAATTAAAAAAGGGGATATTATCCTTTTAGATGTTTATAATCATTCTTCAAATATGGCGCCTTGAATTAAAATAGCTAATGAAATTGGGGCTAGTGTTAAAATAAGTCAAAATGTTTTAGATGACTTAAATTCAAAAGTTAAAATTGTTGCAGTAAGTCAAGTTTCAAATAGTTTTGAAAACAATATTGATTTAAATGCTATTTACAAAAAGGCTAAAAAATTTAATACTTTAGTAGTTAATGATGCGGCTCAAGCAATAGTTTATGAACGTGTTTCATTAAATAATTGTGATGCAATTGCTTTTAGCTCAAATAAATTTTATGGACCTACCGGTTTTGGAGTTTTAGCAGTTAAAAAAGAAATTCTACAAAAACTTGAAGCACCTTTTGTTGGCGGTGGAATAATTAACAATATTGACAGTGAAAAACAATATACTTTGTCAACAGCAGCTGATCGCTTTGAAGCTGGAACACCTAATTTAGCAGCAATTAATATGTTTAGTGTTTCAATAAACTTTTTTAATCAAATTGGTTATTGTGAAACTCAAAAAATTTTAGACGAATTAAGCTTTTATGCTTATCAAGAATTAAGCAAAATTGAAGGCATAAAACTATATAGCAATCCTAAAAATCACATTATAATATTCAATATAAAAAACTATAATAGTCATGATGTTTCACATTATTTAGGAACAAAAAATATTTATGTAAGAGCAGGTGTATTTTGTGATCATTATCTTAAAAAAATCACCAAAGAAAAGTCTTTTGTAAGAGTTTCTTTGGGTATTTATAACACCAAAAAAGATATTGATAAATTAGTTAAAGCATTAAAAGAAGGAGGTGATTTCCTTGTCTTATAATAAAGATCAAAAACGTCAAATAATAATGGAACATTATTTGAAACCTAGACACAAAAGTTCAAGTTTAAAAAACAAAATTATTAAGCACGGAGAAAGCTGTGCTGATTATTTAGAATGTGAACTAAATATAAAAAATAATCAAATTGAAGACATTAAATTTGATGGTCAAGGTTGTGCATTTTTTATAGCTTCAACTGATTTATTAATCGACTTATTAAAAGGTAAAAAAATTGACGAAAGCATCTGTTTGATAGAACTTTACGAAAAATTCATACTAGATGAAAAATTAAATGAAAATGATATTGAAAAGCTAGAAACTTTAGCTATTTTTGATAATGTTAAAACACAATTTAATCGCGTTAATTGTGCTTTAATGTTAGCTAGAGCAATAAAGGAAAAATTGCAAGATGGAAAATAAAAAAACAATTTTTCACATGGATTTTGATTCATATTTTGTAAGTGCTCATCGCTCAATTAATCCTGAATTAAAAGGAAAATCAGTAGCTATTGGTAGAAGATTAAAAAGATCAATAGTTTCTTCAATTAGTTATGAGTTAAAAAGAAAAGGCGCTAAAGTTGGCTGACCTAAAAATAAAATTTTAGAAATAGATCCTCTCACAGTTTTTATTGAACCTAATTTTGATTTATATTTATCTTTATCAAATAAAATTTTTGAATTTATTAGTGAAAAATATACAAAAAATATCGAAGTGTTTTCAATTGATGAATGTTGGCTTGATGTAACTGATATTATCAAAAATAGAGATCCAAAAGATTTGGCTAAAAGTATCCAAAGTGACATATTAAATACTTTTGACATTCCTGCAACAATTGGAATTTCATACAACAAATTTTTAGCAAAATTATCAACTAATTTAGGTAAACCATTTGGAATTCTAGAAACAAAAGAGGAAGACATAGAAAAAAGGATTTGGCCTTTACCAATTATTGAATTTTTCGGTATTGGTGCTCCAACAGCTGAGAGATTAATTAGAATGCATATTGATACTATTGGCAAATTAGCAAAATGTAATTGAGAAAATTTTAAAATACAAAAAATTTTTGGTGTTAAAACTAAAGGCATAATTCTTGAAGCTCAAGGCAATGGCAATGACCAATTAAATTATGAACATAATGATTTAAAAAATATAGGTAATGAACTTACTTTTTTAACATATGATATTGATGATCGCAAGGAAATATTGCTCATTCTAAGAAGTTTATGTGTTAAAGTTTCAAAAAGAGCAAAAAATAGAAATACCTTACCAGAAGTCATTTCATGTTCAATAAGAGACACAAATAAAACTTGACATTCTAAACAAAAAACAATGTCAGTTGTTTCTAATGATGAAGATATTATTTTTAAAGAAGCAAGTAAACTTTTTGAAATATTGTGAAATGAAGAACCTATTAGAGGTATTGGCGTTAGATTACATAAATTAGTAAATGAATTTGATTATGGCAAACAACTAAGTATTTTTACAACTCCTGAAGATGAAAGCTCTCAAACTATTAAAATTAAAAATATTATTAACGATGTCAATTATCAATTGCGTGACAAAAAATTAAAATTGGCTTCAGAGTATAGTAAAGAAAAGAAAAAACAAAATATACAAATGAGATATTTACAAGAGGATATTACAAAAAAGAATTTATAATTTAATATAAAAATTAAGGAGAATTATGAAAATAGGATTATTTGGTGGATCATTCAATCCAATCCATAGTGGACATATCAAAATTGCTGAATATGCCTATAAAACACTTAAATTAGACAAAATGTTTTTTATACCAACAGCGATAAGCCCATTTAAAAAGAATAATAAAGTAGCCCCTAATAAAGACAGAGTTAATATGATTAATATAGCTATTGAAAATCTAGAAGGCAATTATGCTGTGCATGATTTTGAAATCAAAAAAGGTGGCGTTAGTTATACTTTTGAAACAATTAGATATTTCAAACAACAATATCCAAATGATGAATTATATTTCTTAATAGGCAGCGATTTATTGCCAAAATTAAATAAATGACAATATATCGAAGAAATAACAAAAACAGCTCAATTCGTTGTATTTAAAAGAAGTAAAAATTTTAATAAAATTAATGCTAAAAAATTCAATGTTAAAATTTTAAACAATGATCTTTTTGAAGAAAGTTCGACTGAAGTTAGAAAAGGTCAACTTTGAATGGTACCTGAAAAAGTTAACCAATATATAGGAAGTCACTTTTTATATGCTTTTGAAATAGTTCACGCTTTGCTTAGTGCAAAAAGAGCAAAACATTCAGTTTTTGCAGCAACTTTTGCTGCTGAGTTAGCTAAAACAATAAAATATGATGCAAAAGTGGCTTACTATGCTGGACTATTTCATGATATTTGTAAAGAATTAAGTGAAAATGAAAGTAGAAAATTTATTGCTCAATATGATAAAAAAGCTAACAACAAATCTATTTATCCAAATCATGTTTTACATCAAGTTTGTGGAGCTTTATGAGTTAAAGAAATCTATCAAATAAATAATGAAGATATAGTCAAAGCAATAAAAGTTCATACAACTTTAGATCTAGAATTAGGACCTCTTGATAAAATTTTATATATCTCAGATAAAATCTGTGATGGTCGAGCTTTTAGCGGAGTTCAAAAGCTTAGACAACTAGCATTAAGTAACTTCGATGAAGGATTTAAAGAAGTTGTAAAACGCAATTATGAATATAACCAAGAAAAAGGTATAATATTTACACAAGAACAACAAAAAATTTATGACAAATGAATGAAATAAATTTTTTGGTAGAAAGGTTTGCAATGAAAGAATTGATTAGGGTTCAAAAACTAATCGCACAAACAGGATATTGTTCAAGAAGAAAAGCTGAAGAATATATTGAAAAAAAACTAGTTAAAGTTAATGGAAAAATTGTTCAATTAGGTGACAAAGCAAGTGAAAACGATGAGATAAAAATTAACAATCAACTAATCTCATTACAAAAACCAAATTTTGTATATTTCCTATTAAATAAGCCTAAAAAGACAATTTCAACAGTTAAAGATCCTAAGGGCAGAAAAACAGTTGTTGATTTAATTAATTACTCAGAAAGAATTGCTCCTGTAGGTCGTTTAGACTATGATACAACTGGCGCTTTGTTATTAACAAATGATTGAGAAATGATTAATAAACTAACACATCCTAAATACGAAATTTTACGTACATATCGTGTTAGAATTGATTCTCCTTTAAGCTTAAAAGAATTCAAATTAATTAACGCTGGTTTGATTGTTAATGGTAAGTTTTCAAAACAAATAGTTGACCAAGTTGATACTAAAAGTTATTTAGTAACTCTTCATGTCGGCTCATACCATCACATCAAAGAATTATTCAAAGCATTAAATCATGAAGTTATTAATCTTAAAAGAGTGTCATTTGCTAACTTAACAGTTGAAAAAATGCCTGAAGGCTCATATCGAACTTTAACTCTTAAAGAAATAAAAGATCTTAAAGTTTTAATTTCATTGCAAGAAAAGAAATTATGTCAAAAAGAAGAAAATTAAAATTTTTAATTTCTTTTACAGTTTTAACCACAACCACTCCTTTGACATCAGCTGCATGTCAAAGTAGTTTTTGAGACATGGGTGAATATGAAAAAAATAATTTTGTTAGCAATCTAAAACAAAATGTCTCTATTTATACAAATAACTTTAATAAATTAGTTAAATTTATGGACAAGGATAACCACAAATTGTCATATCAATCATTTTATTATAAGGAATATGAAAAAACTAAAGAAATAACTGATTTCACATTTGAAAACTTTTTATTAAAAAACTCAAAAGCTTTTGAAGAAAAAGCATATAAATTTATGGTTAATAATGTTGATGAAAGTACTAAATTCAAAAAATATTTTGAAGACTTTACATCTACTCCTAGTGATAATACTAATTTTAATTTTTATAAAAATGTAACCTATTTGAAGAAAATAAATGATGAAATAAATTCAATTTTAAATGACTGATCTAAATACATAAAAAATGATTCTACATTATCTCAATTTAAAAATTTATTTGAAAATTCGCACTGAAACGGTTGACCTTTTTTTGAAAATCAAACATCTAGACAAAAATGATATCAAGATCGCTTTTTAAAATGAATAAACCAATACAATGAAGAAATTGAAAGTGAATATAAAAATCGTTATTATGATGAAGACAAAGCGTCAATTGACTATAGCACAATTAAAAATCCTTCTTCAGAGAGTGATGGAAAACATACTCATGCTGCAATAAATTTATTAAGAGAATGAAAATCAACAGTTATTTCTCCTAAAGATAAAAACAACAGAATTAATAAATTAAATGAATGAATTAATGATTTTAAAAAATTTATAACTGATAATTCATGAGAATATAAGGCAAAAAATATTATGATTGTTTTTAACTCAAATTATAAACTTCAAAGTGTTGATTTATATACCTTTGTAGATAGATTAGAAAAATTAATCAAAAATTCCCAATTGCCCTATGAAAAAGACAAAAAAGGAACTGAAAAAGCTGAAGAAAAATATAAAAATTTTAAAAGAAATTTTCTTGAACCTATTGACAATATGAAGCAAATTATAAATGATACAGTGCTATTAATTAATGAATACAAATAATAATTTTTAAATCACTTTACGTGATTTTTTTATTATTTCTTATTTATATATTAAAATATAAATATATTTTATTAGTTAAAGGAGCACTATGACAAAAATTACAAAGATTAATATTGCAATTGATGGACCTTGCGGTGCAGGTAAATCAACTGTTTCACAAGAAGTAGCAAGAAGGCTTGGATACACATTTATTAATAGTGGAAGTGTGTATAGAGCATTAGCTTTAAATGCAAAATTATTAGGTGTTGATTGAAATAATGAAGAAGAAATCAATAAAACTTTAGAAAAAGATATCATCACTTTAGATGAAAGAGAAAACATCTTTTTAAGAGAAAAAAATGTTTCTGTTGAAATAAGAGAAGATTCAATTTCTTATGGATCTTCAACTATTGCAACATATAAAAAAGTACGTCAATATGTTGTTAATTTAATTCAAAATATTACTAAAAAAGGTAAAGGTTACATTATGGATGGAAGAGATACTACATTCAAAATTATGCCTTATGCAGAATTAAAAATCTTTTTAACAGCAACACCAGAAGAAAGAGCAATGAGAAGATTAAACCAAAACATTGCTTTAGGATTTAATATGGACTACAACAAAGTTCTTGAAGAAGTTAAATTAAGAGACTATCAAGACATGAATCGTGAAGTAGACCCTCTTCATAAAGTTAAAGAAGCAAAAGAAATAGACTGTACAAATATGGGTTTTGAAGCAGTTGTTGTTGAAATTATTGAACTAGTTAAAAAAACAATAGAAAAACTTAATAAATAATCAATGAGAAACAACGTTATAGCCATTATTGGAAAACCAAATGTTGGTAAAAGTACCCTATTTAATAGGCTAATTGGTAAAAGAAGTTCAATAATTTATGACCGTCCTGGAGTAACAAGGGACCGTCTTTATGAAACCTTTTCTTGAAATGGAAAAGAAATTAAAGTTATCGATACTGGTGGTATCGAAATCGAAAATAGACCTTTTCAAGAACATATTCAAATTCAAGCAAAAATTGCTATTGAAGAAGCTAATGTAATTATTTTTATGGTTGATGGTGCTTCTGACATCACTAATGACGATTTAATGATTTACAGTATGCTTCAAAAATCTGGCAAACCTATTGTCGTAGTTGCAAACAAATTAGATAATATTTCACAGTTTAATTATTCATGATACTCACTTGGCGTGGATCATATTTTTCCTATTTCAGCTCAACATGGTAATGGTGTTGGTGATGTCTTAGACCAATGTCTTAAACATCTTAGACTTGATGATGAAAAGAGTGACAAACTATTCAAACTTTCAATTATTGGACGTCCTAATTCAGGTAAAAGTTCAATGTTAAATAGATTAGCAAATGAAAACCGTTCAATAGTTTCTGATATTGCGGGAACTACTAGAGATAGTGTTAAAAGTATTGTAAAAATCAAAGATGAAGTTTTTGAAATCATTGATACAGCTGGTATTACTAGAAAAAGTAAAATTGAAGATAGCGTTGACCATTATGCTTTAAAACGCGCTATGAGTTCACTTGACGAATCTAACTTATCTTTAGTTTTAATTGACTCAACTCAAGAATTATCACACTTCGATTCTAGAATTATAGGCTATGCTTTAGACAACAATAAACCAATAATTATTGTGGTTAATAAATGAGACTTAATTAATAAAGAAACTAAAACAATGGTTGAATTCGAAAAGAAAATGCGTAACAAATTTCATTTTGTACCTTGGGTTCCTATTTGTTTTGTTTCAGTTAAAACAAACTCAAGAATGGACAAATTAATTGACACAATAATTAAAGTTAAACAAAATCTTGAACGTGATGTTAAACCTTCAGTTCTTTCTAACTTAATCAGAGAAACACAAATGATTCAGCCAGCTCCTCCTTATAATGGTGGCCGTTTAAATATTTATTTTGCTCGTAAAACTCAAGATCCAGTTCCTACTTTTGTTTTCTTTGTTAACAATAAAAAATATGTCCACTTTAGCTATGAAAGATTTTTAGAAAAGCAAATTAGACAAGTTTTAGACTACACTGGTTGTCCAATTAATTTAGTTTTCAAAAACAAAAGTGGTTTAGAATAATTTAAATTAATCTTTATGCTTAATTTAATTAATATATAATCTTATAAATATGCAAAATAATAATAATCAAAATAAAATTTATACAGGATTAGATCAAAATAGACTTAAAAAAGAATACCGAAACAGTCTAAAAAAATCTTGATTTGCTCGTAATATTGTGCCTGTAGAAAATAAAAAATGACTATTTTTTGAAAAAATAGTTAAGTTTTTTATCATGATTATTTTGTGAATAGCCACCCCTAGATTAAGTTGAAAAAACAAAAGCAAAACAAACGAATTAATTAATAGAACTTACAAAAAATTTACTGATAAATCATTTGTTTTTATTCCACTTTCAACTGCTTTTTATTTCTTAGTTTCCTTTGTTCCTATTATTACAATTATGATTGTTTTACTTTCGTTAATTCCTGGTTATCATACTTTATTTATTAATGAAGTTTTAACTCGAATTATTCCTGGTGTTACTTCTATTATTAAGATCCCTGACACCACAAAAAAAGGCGCTCAATTAACTTCTTTAATTATTCTTTGTTTGGCTTCTTTATGAATGGCTTCAAGTGGTTTTGGCAAATTTATTTACAGTCAAAATTATATTTATGGACATGAAAATTTAGGTAACTGATTTACTAATAGAATTAAAGGATTATTTGTTGTTTTAGGTATCAGTATTTACTTATTTTTAGCAGCTGCTTTATATCTATTCTTCTATCAAACTTTTACTTACAATATGTCAACATATCACAAAAATATATATTTTTATATAACATTTTCTTTCTATTTATTAATAATGCTTTACTTTGGCTTAACTTTACTTTATACCATGAGTCCTAGCTTTAAATTAAGTTGAACTACAGTATTTCCTGGCGTTTTAATTACTAGCTTTCCAGTCATGATCTTTATCACTATTTTTGGATTTTTAACATCATTAATTAACTATGACAAATATGGTATTATAGGCTCATTTATGTATATTGCATTATTTGTTTCATTCTTAACATATTTTATGTTTTTAGGAATTATAGTTAATGAAGCATATTACAAAACTTATGTGTCTTCATACACTGTTTCTAAACGTAGTATATTTGGCAAAAAATTTTAAAAAACTGGTATCATTGTATACCGGTTTTTAAAATTCAATTTTTATTTATTGATATTTATTTAATTCTTCAGTTGTTCATTTTAAAAATCTTTTTAAATTAAAAATAATTACTTTTTTTGTATTCTTGTTTTTATCTCAGTCTTTTGATAAAAATTCTTTAGCTCAGTCTTTAACATCTTTGTGTCTTGATGAGTTTACAACATCATCATACAAGCTTTGAGTAATTTCATTTGCATTAAGTTTAGCTTTGTATAATTTTTCTTTCTTAGTTTTATATTCTTCATATAATTTTTGTGCTTCATTATGAAGTTTCTTGTCTTCGTTACTACACGAAACAACTGTCATTACTGGCAATAAGGCACTAGCGCCAACAAGTCCAAAATATAATTTTTTCATAATTTTCCTCCATTAGTTTTTAACATTATAAACAATAACTTTATTTTTATCAATGAAATTCTAATCTTTGCACAAATTATATTCCTAAAAATTTAGCCAATGGATAAGCAAATTCTACTACTGCAAAAATTATTTGCTAACCAATAATGTTAATTGAGTGAATTATTGCGAATTATTGATTGGTAATATTTTTTTTAAATTAACAAATATTTTGTTATGTAAATGTTAGAAATTTAAGGTTAAAGTTATATTTAAAAAAGCAACTAATATTACTATTAAAATAAACTTTCAAATGCTTATTTCATTTTTAACTAATAAAACTATAAAACAGTGTTATTCGGAAATCTAAATTATATTTTTAACACATTTTAAAGCTTTATCATAATTAGGATGATCTGTGTTTTCTTTAACATATTCTACATATTGAATTATGCCATTTTTATCAATTACAAATATAGCTCTATTTAAGAGCCTTAATTCTTCTATTACACATCCGTATTTAAGACCAAAATCTAAATTTTTATGATCTGATAAAGTAACAACATTATTAGTGTTAAATGAAGTACAAAATCTACTTTGAGCAAAAGGCAAATCACAACTAATTGTAATTACTTTTAGCCCTTTAATTTGTTCAACTTCTTTGTTAAATCTTACAGTTTGCATTTGACAAACTCCAGTGTCTAAAGAAGGAACAGATGAGATTAATATTACTTTATCTTTAAAATCTTTTAATTGAACAGATTTTAATTCATTATTTAAGGCTGTAAAATTTGGTGCTTTTTGACCTACTTCAATTTTATCACCTAATAAAGTAACTTTATTTTTGAAAAAAGTTGTTTCTTGTCTTTTATTCATAATTAACTCCTTATTTAGTTAAAGCATTTAAGGCTACTAAAAACATTGTACTAAATTCTTTGAGTCTTTCGTCTGAACTTAATGACGCTCCAGTTACAATATTTTCAGAAACACTTAATAATGCAGCTGCTTTTTTCTTGCATCTTTGTGCTGTTGCAAAAAGAGCAAAACATTCATTATCAACAGTTTGACATTTAGTTATTTTTATAGTATCCTCTAGTGATCTTAATCCATAAAAAACATCAGTTGAATGGCAAGAAACTTCTTTCAATTCAACATTCATTTCTTTGGTTGTTTGTTTAAGCTTTTCATAAGTTTCCAAATCAGGATAATTTTCCTGTTTTTTATTTCCAACCATTAATTCAACAAAGCCTGTTCCATCAGCATAAGCTCTTTTAACTAACACAGGTTGCTTAACATTTAATTCTTTGATATATGAACCTGTTGAACCAACTCTAACTATTGTTTCAACTTCATAAACAGTAAAAAGCTCATAAGCATAAATTCCTATTGAAGCTGAACCCATACCACTAGCCCCTATTGTTACATCTTTGCCATTATATTTACCTGTATAAAATAAAACATTTCTAACGCTTGAAACTAATTTAGGATTCTTTAAAAATTTTTTAGCCATGTATTCTGCTCTTAAGGGATCTCCTGGCATTAATACAATTTTAGCTATTTCACCTTTTTGCGCACTAATATGTGGTGTTGGCATAACTAACCTCCTTTTTTTATTAGTTTAATTATAAAGTTTTAATGCAACAAATTGATAATTATTCTCACATTTAGCATTGCTCAAGTTTTCTTTTTATAATATTAATATATAAGGAAAAGAATGAATAGTGCATTAAGTACTTTAGCAACCTTACTTTTAACCAGTGCTTCATGCATTAAAGAAGACAGAATGTATGACAAGCCTGCTAAAGAAATTGATAAATATAAGCAGCTTTAAAAAAATCAAGCTTTGTATAATAACAAAAAGGTTTTTCCTTTTATTAAACAAGAATTTAATGAAAATTGAAAACTACTAACAAAAGAAATAGTTCAAAATTTGTTTAAAAAATATAAACTTGAAATTCAAATAGATTTAACTAATGATAAAGAAGATCTTGAAAAAAGAAACCATACAACAGCTAATAAATATATGGATTTAGTCTATAAAGTCAAAATTGCTGAAAAAAAGATTAAAGAAGGTTTTGCTGCATATTTAAAAATGCTATGAAATGTTTAAATCATTAAATGAAGAAATAGTAAAGATAAAATAATTGGTTTAAGCCAATTTTTTATAATAAAAAATTACATGACTGAGCATGTAATAATTTATTATCTTGTATTTCAAGTAAATGATTTTTGAGATAAGCCAACTAAAACAACTATTCAAAGTCATGGAAGAATAAAGTTAACATAGTTTTCAACAACACTGCCAATTTCTAAAATCGAATCTTTATTAATACCACCTTGAGATAATTGAACATAAGCTTTATTTGTATCAATAAAATTTTTATAATTGGTTTTAATATTATTCATTGTTAGATTGTAAATTTCATTTGTTTTTACAGCTAACATTGATTGTTTCATACTTTCATTCATTTCTTTACGATAATCATCAATGAATTTATTTAAATCAAGGTCTTTTACTTTTTCAATAGATTTACCATTTATTACTTTATATGGATAATCTTGAATATTTGGACATAAATCTTGATTTGACATACCATTTAAAAGCTTAATATAATTATCATTTTCATTTTCGTTTACTGCTTTTTTCAAAATTTCATAAATTGAGTTTTTAACAGCTTCATCAAATGTTAAGTTAGTTCCTTCATAAGTTTTTAAAGCATTAATCGATTTGTAAACTTCTGTTGCATTAAAGATATTATATGAATTATAACGAATAGTTAAATTAATTGCATCATCCTTATTTATAGCATGATCCGTCAAATTAAACATTATCATTTTTATTGATTTTGCTATTTCATCAATATATGCTTTTATTTGAGCAGATTCAGGAAAAAGTGCACTGCCTTTAGAATGAATTTGTGTTGCTGTTATTATATTTGTTTCCGTATTTTTAGCTATTGTTTCCAAAAATGTTTGCAAATTGTTTAAAGCATAAATTTTTTCAGCAGCTCCAGCAGTAAAGTTATAACCATCATATAATGAGCTTAAATATGCACTACCACTAAAAGCCATTGTGTTTTGAGTTATTGGCGATTTAAATGGAGTTATGTATGATAAATATCACATTACTTTTTGGCCAATAATTTGAGATATAGGCAACACTTGTCCAGTTAAAAACATTGAAATAATTAATAATGATGAACCTATTGCTTGGATAGTTAAAATACTTTTACTTACTGAAACTATAAATAAACCAACAGCAATACTTACAAGTGTTAAAACAATAGCACTATAAATATAACCAGCTCAATGAATTCTTGTAAATAAGTCTTTCATTGGAGTTGTTCTAACAGCTATAGTTTGTGAACCAAATGTTGTTTCAAATAATACTTTACCTTCATTAAAATATTGAGGTCCAAAAACCATTAAAGCAACCAAGGCTGTTCAAATAGCAGAAAGAACCATAACAAAGAAGTAATAAAAGGCCGTATAACTTAAGAAAGCTAGCGGTTTTATATTAGAAGCCCCAATTCTCTTAAGCAATGTTGATTTTTTAAATTCGAAGATTGCAGTAGGAAGTGAAACACAAGCTACAGCCACAGGTCCTATTGTAATAGAAGAACCTAAAATCATTTCATAATTAAAGACAGCACCTAAGATAATTACAAAAACTATAGGATAACCAAAAGCAAAGAAAGGACCAACAAATGCTTTTCAAAAGTGTGTATTAATAATACTAAAAACACCTAAAAAAGAATTCATTTGTTTAGAATTTTGCATAATTCTTTTTTGTTTTTTGATGTTTTTTCGATTATTGTTTGTTTCATTTAATTTTTCTTTATCTTCCATGATTCTCCTTAAATGTAGTACTCTAAGCAAGCTGCCAGAGTCTTGAATTCTTTTACTGCTTCGTCTTTGGTTTTATCGAAAATAACTTTGCCTTTGTTCATAATTACAATACGATCTGCTAGTGTATTAATTTCATTAATATCATGTGAAACAATCAATAAAGTTGATTTATTATCCTTAACAAAATTGTTAATAAATTCAACAAGTCTGGTCTTAATTTTAATATCCAATCCAGTACTTAATTCATCTAAGATAACTAATTCAGGTTTATGAATTAAAGCTAAAAGAGCATTTAATCTTTGATGTTGACCACCACTTAGTGAAGCTGCTTTATTATCTATATATTCATCAACACCAAAAATTTTAATTAAATAATCTAGCTCTAAACCTTTCATTTTGTTACCATAGATTTTGTTCATTGATTTAATTACATCACGAACAGTTAACCCTTGTGGATATGAGGAATCTTGAAATTGAATTCCAATTTTTGTTGCATCAATTTTTCCTTTATCCATTGAGTCGCCAAAAAAGTATTTAATATTTCCTGCACTTGGTTTAAGAATACCAACAAGCATTTCAACTGTTGTGGTTTTACCAGCTCCATTTGATCCTAATAATGCAATGTTTTAACTTTTGTACAATGTTAAGTTCATATCATCAACGGCTCTAAATTTTTTGCCTTTAATTTTATATTCTTTACATAGGCCTTTTATTTCTATAAGCTTTTCTAGTCCATCATATTCTCTAGGTTCAATTGCAGGGTGATTTAAAATTCTGTTTTCATGTTTTTCAAGATTTTCAACGAATTCTTTAATTGAGTTGCTCATTCTTGTTTCTTGAGTTTCAGTTAGTTTTGGCATAAATCCCCCTTTGTTTTTTATATTTAAATTATACTTTAAAGATAGTTAAAAAAACAATCATATGATTGTTTTGTGGAATTTTTCTTTTTTGCCAATTTTTACCAAAGCACTATAAAACAGGCTTTTTAGAATTTTTCAAGCATTTCCATTTGTTTTTTAGGATATTTTTTAAATCCAAATTTAACAAATTTTCTTATAGATGCTTCTATTTCTTGTTCTGATTTTTTAAGACCTATTTTTTTGATTAAACTATATTCAATGAAAAATAAAATTAATAAATAAAGAGAAAGAATTGTGAGTATTGAAAAGACACAAATTAAAATTCAAAGTAAAGTTGTATATGTGATTGATGGTGCCGCTTTATTTTGTCAAGCATAAGCGATTACAGTTATGATCAATAGAATTATCATAAAAATAAATAGGAGTCCAAAAGCTTTAATATTCATTTGATTTCTAAGATTCAAATGATCTAAATTGCTTTTGTACACTTTTTTATAAGCTTCTACTTTTTCTTCAAAAGAATATTTTTTCTTTTCGTTTTTTATTTCTTGATCCATAACTTTCTCCTAATCAAAAGTAACATTCTTTAAGTTTTTGATTCAATTCAATATATATTTATATGTTCGGTCAAAATCTATTTTTTTATCAACTTTAAAGTTTTTATTATCAGCAATTTGAGCAACTATGTTATAAGCTTCAGTTTCGCTCAAATCATCCTTTGATTCAATATCAATATTGAATTCTTCTTTAATTTTGTTTGGATAATATTTAACAATAACTTTTAAAAAGTTTTCTGCTAAAAATCTTTGAGGAAAAATATTTGTTTCAATTGACCCTATCATTGCTAATTTAATTGCTGCACTTTGATCTTCATGTTTAGGCAATAAAATTCCAGGTGTATCCATAAAGTAAAAATTATCTGATATAACTCATTTTTTAACTCTGGTAACTCCAGGATAATTTGCTACTTTTAAACTTTTCCTTTGACTCATTAAATTAATCAATGTACTTTTCCCAGCATTTGGCACTCCTAATACAAAAACTTTTATGTTGCTAGTTAAAAAACCTTTTTCTTTATCTTTTTTAATCTTAGATTGAGATAAAACTTTTAATTGATTTAAGATTTGATTTCTACTTTTTAGTTGTCTTAAATCAAGTCACAAAAGTTTTTCATTTTGAAATCTTTTTTGGATCTTTTCTTTTTTACTTTTATCCATTAAATCACTTTTTGTGATTACAAAAAGTCTTGGTTTTTGAGGCGCGATATTATCAAAATCTTCATTATAACTGCTAATTGGAATTCTAGCATCTAGAACAATTAAAAAGATATCGGCTAAGGTTGCATTTTCCTTAATTTCACGCATGGCTTTAGCCATGTGACCAGGATATCAATTAATTAAAGTTTGCTCATTATTATTCATTTTTTTTGATTTTCTTTCTTAAGTTTGTATCAAGTAATTCATTAAATTGTTTGTTTTCCAATTCAGTTATTTTGTTATTTAATTTTTGTCGATCAACATTTCTAGCTTCTTCTAATGATTCAATTTCAGTTTCTAATTGCTTAACATAATTTCACAATTGATCAATAAAATTATCTACTTCAGGAACTGAGTAACCATTTAATTCTCTACTAAAATTTTTGTTGAAAAATTTTTCGTTATTTGTTTTCTTCATAAACCCTCTTATTATTTATTATATATTTTATTTAAAATTATTCCACTTGCTACCGCAACATTTAGGCTTTCAAATTCAATAGGGATGTACACTTTTTGGTCACAATATTTATATAAATTTTTATTGATTCCGTTGCCTTCATTTCCTAAAATTAGAACCACTTTTTCTTTATTTATTTTTAATTCATCTAGTTTAATTGAATCTTTATCGAGAGAAGTGGCAACAATAAAATAACCTTCATTATTTAGTACTTTAATTAAATCTTCATTATTGTTTTCTTTGATTAATGAAACTTGGAAAAGTGCACCTTGAGTTGCTCTAACTACTTTGTCATTATAAAAATTTACATTCGAAATAACCGTATCAAAACCAAAGCATGCAGCATTTCTAATAATAGTGCCAACATTACCTGGATCTTGGACATTATCAAGCAAAATGACTTTATTTTTTATTTGACTTTTAGGTTTTAAACACAAGGCTACAACACCATCTGGATGCATTGTACTTGAGATACTTTTTAAAACATTACTTTTTACCAAAGTAGCTGTTTTATAGGTGCTTTTGCTTTCTTCTTCAAAAATTTCAATAACTAAATTTTTAGCTAAAGCTTCTTGTACTAAATGGTAACCAGATACTAAAAAGTAATCACTTTTATTGTCTTTTTGAACCTCTTTTAAATACTTAATTTTAGGATTACTTACACTTGAAATTACTGTTTTTTCCATTTGATTAAGAAGTCCTTTCCTTTTTGAACTTCATATAGACTTAACTCTTTAAAATCTAATTGACGCATAATTTCAAAACCTACTATTGCAACAGTATTGGCTAAATTGATTGATCTCATTTCACTCATCATAGGTATTCTTAAGCAATTTTCTAAATGAGTTTGCAAAATTTCTTTGTCAATTCCAGTTGATTCTTTTCCAAACATTATTCAAACTTCTTTATTCTTTTTGTATTCTTTTTTAAAATCAACATCTGTATAAGTTTTTAAACCATAACGAGTTAAATAAAAGATATTTTTGTTTTTATATTTTTCATAAAAATCTTTATACGAAGCGTGCACTTCATGTTGAATATCACTTAATAATCTGCCTGCTGCAGGACGCGATAAATACTTAGGATCTAAATCAAAACCAATTGGTTTAATAATATGAAGTTTTGCTCCAAGTGCAAAACAGGTTCTAATTATATTTCCTGTGTTAGGTGATATTTCTGGTTCAAATAAAACAATATTAAGCATTTTTTTCTCCTTAAATTAATAAATTAATTTTATTATAAATATTGTTATTAGTAAATAAGTAATTAAAGTTTAATAAAAAAATCAAGCAAATTGCCTGATTAATTATTATGTGCCTATATGTAATTATTAGTTTTTATTTTTTGTTGTTTTTTTGGCAGCAGCTTTTTTTGTTGGTTGCGGTTTAGATTCTTCTTTTTTAGCTTCTTTTTCACCTTTAGCTAATTCTTCTTCTCTTTTTTTAGTATATGCTTTAACTCTTTTATCTAATTCTTTTGAGAAAGCTTCTTTAGATTTTAAGTATGTCGCAAAACCGTTTTTGTCAAATTTTTCTAAAACTTTTTCAATAATAATGAATGTTTTTAATGTGTCCATTGCATTAACACTTGATTTAATTTCACCTTTTTCATCAAAAAATGTGTCTTCAATAAATTTGGTGTCTAAGCCTGTATTATAGGCTAATGATAAAATTCTAAATGCAAATTTATCTTTATGAAATTCAGGTTTAACTTGTTTAACGATTTCAGTTGAAATAGTTTGTTTTTTAACTTTTGATGAGTGGTCTTTAGCTAATAAATCCATTAATTGTTCTTTTGTTTGACCTAATAATTCAAGATATTCATGTAATTTGATTTTTTGTTGTTTTAAATTACTTTCTAATTCTGAAAGTGATTTTTTAACATCTTCTTTAATAAATGCTTTATGAATAATAAAATCATTTTTCCTGTCAAATTCTTCAACTAATTCATTAAAATAGTTTTCAATAGATTCATCTAAAGCACCAATTTCTAAAAGTAATTGAACTTCTTTTTTAACTTCAGCAGCATTTTTAGCTTCTGACATTTTTGCTAGACGAACTGTACCAAAGTTTTTGTCAGTTAATTCAACTTTTTCTCTTCTTTTTGCATCTTTAATTTCTACTTCAAAAGTAGCGGGTTGTCCTTTAAGTTTTTCAACTGCATATTCTTTAGGGAAAGTAACTTTAACTTCACCTTTTCAACCAATTTTTTTGCCAATTAATTGATCTTCAAATGTATCAATAAATGTGTGTGATCCTAATTTAAGATCAAAACCTTGAGCTTCACCACCATCAAATGGTTCATCTTTAATAAAACCTTTGTAATCGATTGTTACAGTGTCACCATCTTTTGTTTTTTCATCTTTTTTAAGTGGTAATAATAAAGCATTCTTTTCTAATTGTTGAGCGATTCAATCTTCAATATCTTTCTTTTCAATTTTGATTAATTCAAATTTTGTTTTAGGTGATTTGATTTGAATTTTTTCAAAATCAGGTAAAAGAGGAAATGTAATTTCTAATGTTGCACCTTTTTTAGGATCTAAATCTTTAAGATCTATTTTAGGAATGAAAGCTATTCTTTTGTTTTCTTTTAATAATTCTTCTTTCAAGCGATCGTGATTATTTCTTCAGTATTGATCAACTACTTCACTTGCTACAGAAAGAGGATTAACTCTTTTTTCAATTTCATGTTGTGGTGCTTTACCTGGTCTAAATCCAGGAATTTTAATGTTTTTAACTTCCTTGGCTTTTGCATCAGCGTAAAGTTTTTCTCATTCTTTGCCATTAATTTCAAGAGTGTAAACTAATTCACTCTTTTTTTCATCAATAGTAAACTTCTTGTTATTTTCAGCCATAATTCTCCTTAAATTTTATTTGTTAACTAATAATGTATTTTAATTTTAATATATTAATTAAATTTAATAAACATTTTTTTACTAGTTTAAAAATTTAGGTATTTAAAAAAATACCGTTTTTCACGATATTTTAGATCTATATTTTAATATTTTTTATCAATAATATCTGAATCTTTGTTCGAATCTTCTTCTTAAAAATACTATTAAGGGAAAAGTGAAATAGGCTAACATTCCACAAATTATAGGTTCGCCAATAATATTAATTGGATGAACAATTATTCATTCTTTAATAGGTAATAAATTTTTTAAATCACCAAATATTTGATTATGTAAATGTTGAAATGACAATGTTAAAACAATATTTAAAATTGCTGCAATAATTGAAATCATAATAAATTTTCAACATTTTATATTGTTCTTAACATTAAAAATTTCATACAGCATATAAACACATATTGCCATTAAAACTCTAGGAATAACGGCGATATCAAAGTTTTGATATTTAATCGCCCCCATTATAAAAGCTAAAATTCATGAGCTAAATCCAAAACATAATCCTGCTGAAAGATTACCAACATAATCTAAGTGAAAAGTTCCAAAAACAACTATAAAAGCTAAAAAGGTTATTTGAGTATGCCCAATAGGAATGTAACCTAAATAAGGCACAGTGGCAGATCCCAAAAATCAAGCTAAATAAAATGCTAAAGTTGAAATAAGAAAAGGTAAAAAAGCAGCTTTTGTCGCTTTTTTATATTTTTTCAATATAAAATCAGCAAAATCTCTTTTATATCTTTTTTGATTTCTAAATGCAAATATTAAATTCATAAAAATAATTATAAGATAAATTGCTTATAATGAGCTTTATTGAGAAAATATGCAACATATTTCAAATAAAAAATCATAAATATTGGGTTAAAACGCCTAAATCTTGATGTTTTTCATTTTTAGGAAGTTTTATATTTTGATCATTTAAAAACATCGACATGTAAATTGGATAATAAGTTATTTTGTCTTTTGCTTCAACATTTTGAGTTGTAAAAATACAAAATTTACACTTTTCGATATAAAAAATGTTAAATTTGATTTTTTCAATAATTTTGAATAAAAAATGAGCATGTTTTGCTCACTAAATTATTTAACTTTAAATATCTTTTTTCCAAGTTTAATTCATTCTTTAACTATTTCTTTAAAATAACTAAAACCAATTTCATAAAATTGAGGATCTTTTAAGTCAGCACCAACTTTTTTAAGTGTTTCAAGAGGATAATCTCTATCTCCAGCACTTAAGAAATCATTGATGTAAACTTGCAAGTATTTTTCGCCTTCATTTTTGACTCTTGTGTAAAAGTAATTTGCAACCAATTGACCTATAGCATACTTGTATACGTAAAATCCGTAGTAATAATGAGGTACATAAACCGACATAATATTTTTTTCTTTTTTGTATTTAATTTTCTTGGTTGCATATTTCATAGAATTCTTATGATAAATCTTACTTAATGAAGTATATGAGGGACTAGCTTGATCTTTTTCGATAGCATTATATAAATCATATTCGTAGTTAGCTCAAAGTATTTGTCTAAATACGGTTCCAACAAACCCGTCAATCATGTTGTCCAAAATTTTAAATTTAAATAAATCATTTTTACTTGTTTTTAATAAATAGTTATAAAGCATAAGTTCATTAAATATTGAAGCTATTTCAGCCAAAATAATTGGATAAGAAGCATTACTTATATCATTATTTTTATCTGAAAAATAAGAATGCATTGAGTGGCCTAATTCATGAGCTAAAGTTTCAACTGAACCTAATTCACCATCAAAATTCATTAAAATATATTTCTTATCCAAACCATAAGTATTGCCGATGCTATAAGCTCCTGAAAGTTTGTTATCAACAGTCATATAGTCAACTCATCTTTCATTAATTGCTTTAGTAATCATTTTGTGGTATTCAGATCCAAAAGGTTTAAGAGCTTCTGAAACAATATTTTGCATTTGTTCAACTGTGTAAGTACTTTTAACTTTGACTAATTCACGATATGAATCATATTTTGCATGATATTTTTCTTTAAATTTTGCTTCATAAAACTTTTTGTAATACTTGTTTCTATTTTTTATTGTATGTTTTAATGTCGACACTTTGTCAAATAAAAATTGCAACATAGAATCATCTACTTTATCACTGTGAGTTAACATATCAATAGTATTTTTGTATTTACGTATTTTTGCAGTTACAGTTAATCCTTTGAAATGTTGATAAAGTAAGTTAGCCATTGAATCTTTATGTTTCATGTGCGCTTTTAAAAATGAATCACGTGTTGATTTTCTAATTTTAAAATCATCTTTTTTCATAAATTTTGCTTTAATTGCTGGTGACAATTTATATTTTTTTCCTTTTGAATCAGTTGCAAAACCATAGTCTAATTCGCTATCTGAAATAATATTAAAAATAGATTCATAGTCAGGATTTGCACTTGAACTTTGATTCAAGTATTCTTCAACTTCATCACTTAATTTGTGTTCATATTCTTCAATAGCATCAATAATTCCACGTCGTTCTTTTTTTAATCTAGGATCATCTTTTCATATTTTTAGTTTTTCAATATTTTTAAAAAATCTAACAGCTTCACTACCCATTTCTTCGCTAATTTTATTTGTTATATTTTCTCATTTTGTGCTTAAATCAGTCCATTTAGAATCTACTAAATTTTGATTACTATGATTAGAAAGATAATTGTGAATTCTATTAGATAAAACTCCCATATCTTTTCCCAATTCAACTGATTTAATGTAGTTTTCGACATTTTCATATTTTGTGTCTTTTGTTTTTAAAGCTATTTTAGAAAGCTCAATAAACTCATTAAATAAATCATAAATTGTTTGCCCTTTTAAGATATCTTCAAGATCAAAAGTGTATTTTTCTTCAACTTCTTTTATGTTTTTGTATTGTTTCATTTTTGTCCCTTTTTATGTTAATTATTTTAATTTTATCACAATAAGAACAAATATTTTTTTATTTTTTTGTCATAAATTTTGTCATAAATTTGTCTTAAATAAATTTTTTATGTATAATGTAATTATAAAAGTTAAAAAAAGGTTAAAAATGAATTTTGGAATCGAAAGCGAAACACTTGAATTTAAGAAAAATACAAATGAAATAAATGAGGCTATGAAATCAATTTGTGCCATGTTAAATAAACACGGAAAAGGCACATTATATTTTGGCATCGGAGATGATGGATTAGTATATGATCAAAAAATCAACATAAATACTTTAAGAGATATTTGCAGAAAAATTTATGAAAATATTGAACCTGTAATTAGTCCTATTATTGAGAAAAAAATTGTTGATAATAAACAAATAATAGAGGTAACTTTTTGTGGGAATGATGCTCCATATTCAGTTGAAGGCATCTATTATATTAGAAATGATGATGAGGATAAAATACTCAGTCCTAATCAATTAAGACAGCTTTTTGAATTCAATAAAAACAAAAGCTGAGATAGTGAATTAAGCGATTATGAAATTGATGATATTGATTTAGAAACATTTCAAAAGTTTTATAAAAAAGCTATAAAAAGTAAAAAATTAAATGAAATAGAATTTAATGCTGAAAACATTTTAAATAAATTAAGTTTGATGAAAAATGAAAAACTAACAAATGCTGCTCATTATCTTTTTTCGCATAGAGAACCTATAGTTTTAAAAATGGCTGTTTTTGCAACAGATCAAAAATTAACATTTTTAGATATCAATAGAATTTCTGGTAACATCTTTCAATTAATTGAGAAAGCTAATGAATATGTTAAATCTAAAATCAATTGAAAAGCAGAATTTGTAGATATAGAAAGAATTGATATTCCAGAAATACCAATTGATTCTTTAAAGGAAATAATTATTAATAGTTTTGCACATGCAAAATATGAATCTGCAATAGAACACGAAATTAATATTCATCCTAGTAATATTAAAATCTATAATCCTGGTCAATTTCCAATTGAATACACTCCAGAAGATTTTGCATATAAAAACATAGAATCAATTATTAGAAATCCATTAATTTTAAAAATGATTAATTTAGTTGATGAAGCTAAAATTTGTAATAATGGTTTCAAGAGAGTATATGAAGAATGTGAAAAAACTAATGCTAAAATTACTTATCAAAAAGGCAATTATGGTTTTGCATTTATATTTTTAAGAGAAAACAAAAGTTTAATTAGTAAAGATGAAGAATTTAAAGAATACTGATTGCCAGATTCTGCTTATTATGTATATATGGCTTTAAAAAATAATCCAAAAGAAACAGCTGGTTCACTAGCTAAAAAAATAAAAAAATCTTCGAGAACTATTCAAAGAATTTTAGATCTTTTAAAAGACAAGGGCTACATAGCTAGAATTGGTAAGACAAGAGGATATTGAAAAATTTTAAAATAAAAAGTGAAATAATTTGTGTACAAAACAACACATTTGATATAATTAAAATATATTTATTTAAGGAGCACAAAATGGAAACACTTTTTAAAACAATTGGCGACAATATTAAAATGGAAAGACTTGCAAAAAATATGACACAACAAGAATTAGCAGAATTAAGTAGCACCGAAAGATCTCAATTAACTAAAATTGAAAAAGGTCAAATTAAGGGCGTTCAGTTTTTTACAATTTGCAAAATATATAATGCTTTGAATTTGAATAATATTTATATTGGAAAATTAAACACAAAACTTTCACCATTTGTAAAATGGGCTGGTGGCAAAACTCAATTATTAGATAAACTTAAAAGTTTAATGCCAAAAACATATAACAATTATTTGGAACCTTTTGTTGGTGGCGGAGCATTATTACTAAATCTAAAGCCGCAAAATTTCATAATAAATGATTTTAATAAAGAATTAATTAATGTTTTTAATTGCTTTAAAAATGATAAAGATTTTAAATTATTAAAAAAAGAATTAATTAATCATGAAAACAATCATAATGATGGGTATTACTATAAAATAAGAGATTTGGACAAATTAGATAAATACGATAAACTGCCAAATTACAAAAAAGCTGCCCGAACAATATACTTAAATAAAGCGTGTTTTAATGGTTTATATCGAGTAAATTCTAAAGGACAATTTAATGTACCTTCTGGCAAGAAAAACTCAGTTAATTGCTTTGATAGAGACAATTTTGAAAATTTAAAAAACTTTTTAAAAACTACAAATAATCAAATTTTCTGTGAAGATTTTGAAGTATTTTGTGAAAAAGCTCAAAAAGGAGATTTTGTTTATTTTGATCCTCCTTATGATGTCATTGAAAACAAAAATACTTTCACTTCATATAATTCAGAAAGTTTTGGAAAAGAAGAACAAAAACGATTATCCGAAGTTTTTAAAAAACTTGACAAAAAAGGTGTCAAAGTAATGTTAAGTAATCACAACACAAAATATATTAATGAATTATATGCAGACTTTAATATTAATGTTGTTAAAGCAAAAAGAATGATAAATTCAAATGGAAGTGGACGAGGAGAAGTTGAAGAAGTAATAATTACAAATTATAGGGAGTAAAATGAAAAGAGATTTTGAAAAGTGATTTAATAATTTAACACCAACAATAGTTGGCTATGACTATTATGTAGATTTTGAAAAAATTAATCAAGATTTACAAGCTTATAGAAAAGAACTAGTTAAATTCAGCAATATTGTAGGTGACAAGAATATTTCTGAAAAATTTAAAAAAATATATGATAATGATAAACAAGTTTTAAAAATATTGCCAAGTCTATTAGCTGTAAGAAATAATTATTTGCAAATTTATGATAATCAGCAAATAAAAGAATTAGACTTTAAGAATTTTACAAATGACTTTAAAGATTACAATGACTTTTTTGAAAAAACAGGTCTAAAAGATTGACTTAAAAATAAAAGTCAAGATTATGTTTTAGGTTATTATGATGGTGTTCAAGCAGGCAGCAACACCAATGCAAGAAAAAACAGAACAGGTTTTAAAATGGAAAAACTAGTTGAAAAATATATTCAACAAGCTGGATATGTTGAAAACAAAACATATTTTAAACAAATATATTCAAGTGAGATCTATGAAAAGTTTGGAATTAATTTAAATAATATTCAAGAAACAACTGCAAATAAAAGATTTGATTTTGGAATCATTAAAAATCATAAATTTTATGCAATTGAAGTAAATTTTTATACGGCTCAAGGTTCTAAACTTAATGAAGTTTCAAGAAGCTATGAAAAAATTTATTTATCTACAAAAACAATTACTAATTTTGAATTCATTTGAATTACCGATGGAATAAATGGTTGAAAAAATGCAAAAAACAATTTGAAAGAAGCTTTCGAAATCATCGAACATCTTTATAGCATCAATGATCTAAAAAATGTAGTCCTTAAAAATCTTAAATAATTCAATAATAAACAAACCCTAAATTCTAGAATTTAAAAAATGGGGGGGCTATAAAAAATTTTGTGTTGAATCAATTCCTTTCTATTAAGAAAGTGAAATACTTTACACAAAATTCTAAACATTCTCAATATCATTCTCAAAATGTTTAATTATTACTTCTACAATTTCACCAAAGCTTTTTGATGTTTGTCAATTTTTAGATAAAACAAGTTTCTCTCATTGTAAATTTTGTAATTCTGAAATTTTAAGTGCATTTAGTAAATCTATAAAAATAGTTTTATCAAATGAAGCATTTCTAACTTTAAAAGCATTGTCAATGGCCTTTTTTAAGATTTCTTTATTAATAAATTTTTTTTGATTTTCAAATAAATAATAAATATCAAAAAAGTCTTTTAATCTTGAATTTCAAAAACGGTTGGTATAAATAGCAAAAACCTTTTCAGCAATTACATTTTCAATGTTATAAATTAGAAAAGTAAAATTTTCACCATAAATAGAATTAAATTCTTTTGAAATATAAGTAGGATCAATTTTTGATTCTTCAACAATGTCTAAAGGAACAATTTCTGTTATGTTTTTTATTTTTACTTTTACATACAATCTAATTCCTTTCTTTTCATTATTAACATTTATTGGTTATGTTTTATATATTTTGTAAATAGTGTCATTTTCATCTTTTTCATTCAAAATTTTATTAACAATGTCTTTTATTTCACCTAAATTTTTGTTTTTAAAAATTGACATAAAATCTAAATCAACTGTTGTTCTTCATTTATAGTTAAAAATTGTTGTTATTAAGTATCCGCCTTTTAATACAAAAAAATTTGAATATTTGCTTTTAGATATTTTTCTTAAAATTAATTCAAGAAAATAATTATGAAATATTTTATTAAATGGTATGTTAGTTTTTTTGCTTATTTCCTTGCTTATCATTTTAATTTTTTCTATTGTCATATTAATAAATTATTCCGATCATAATATTTTTCATTTCATCTAAAATATTCATTTTCTTAGCTATTTCATACAATAAATCCAAATTTTTATTTTTATATTGTGCATATCTTTTAATTGCATTAACATAAGTTTCTAAATTTGCTTTTTTTCTATTTTTTATTAAATCGCACAATACTCTTTCATAACAATAAACATAAACATCATTATTAAACATTGTTTTAACTTTTATTTTTCCTAAATCAGCTAACTCATCAGAAACATAATTAACTCTTATATTTTCTTTATCATTGAATTTGTACCCTTTTGTTACAGAAACATCAAAATTTATAGGTAAAAAGTCTGTTTCGTGAATTAAATATAAGGCTGTTTCATATGAAAAAATTGTCTTTGGGTATCTTAATTGAAACAAATAATGATCATCTTCTAAATACTCGGTCAATAAATAAATACCATGGGAAATTTTTTCAATAATTTTTTTTGACAATAACCTGTGTAATGTTTGATTGTGAATTCTTTGCATTGCGCACTCCTTTGTTGTAATTACACCATTGTGTTTTTTTCCAATTTTAATAACTTTTTCTTCTTGCATTTTCTTCTCCTTTTTGTGTTTTTGTGATTTTTACACATACATTATAACATTTTTATGTGTGAAACACACAAAACAATTAAAAAAACACCTTTTGATTGTTAATAAACATCCAAAAGGTTGTTATATTGATTATTTAAATTTGTTTTTAAGAATTCTAACTGAAATTTCATTTGCTTTAATTGGACTTACTTGTCCGCCTGAAACTTTCATTAAAGCACCTAAAACAAATTTAAGAACTCTTTCTTCACGATTAGGATATTCTGCAATAACACTTTCATTTTGGCTAATAATTTCATTAACTCATTTTGTAATTGTGGCTTCATCGCTAATTTGTTTAAGATTATTATCAACAACTAATTTGTCAAAATCACCATCAAAATTAACTAATAAAGGAACAAGTTTTTTAAATGAACGACCTGAAATAATATCTTGGTCCATTAATTCAATTCCTTTTAATAAGTGTCCATTTTTAATATTTAATTCAGTTGGATGAATGCTTTTGCTATTTGCTAGTGAAACTATTTCAGCAAAAAATAATTTAGATAATTTATCTCTATCAACATAATTAATAGAATCAAAATATTTTGCTAAATCAAGATCATTTAATAAACTGTTGATGTAAATATCTTGAATATTTTCTTTTTTGTATCTAGCTTCTCTTTCTCAAGGAAGTTCATTTAATTTAACTGAATCAATTAATTTTTTGCTTAATTTAATAAATGGAATATTTGGCTCTGGGAAGTATTTATAATCAACTTCACCTGTTTTTGTACGCATTACAACTGTACTTAAAGTAGCTTCATTATAACGCTTAGTTTGCTGTAAAATAGGCTTATTGGTCAAAATTTGTTTTCTTTGAAAATCAATTTCAAATTCAAGAGCATTCTTGATTGCTCTAAATGAGTTCATGTTTTTGATTTCAACTTTTGTACCAAAACCTTTGTAACCATATGGTCTAAGTGACACATTAACATCAGCACGTAAACTACCTTGTTCCATTTTAGCATCACTAATATTTAAGCTTAAAGCTATCTTACGAATCATATCAACATAAGCTACGGCTTCATCTGCACTTCTTAAAACAGGATGAGTAACTATTTCAATTAAAGGCACACCTGCACGGTTGTAATCTAATTTAGTCCCTTCTTCATCATGGTGTTGACGAGCTGTATCTTCTTCAAGGTGAATTCTTTCAATTTGGATTTTTTTAGGTCCTTTATCAGTGTTAATTGTGACATAACCTTCTGATCCTATTGGTCTTAAAAATTGAGTAATTTGGTAGCCTTTAGGTAAGTCAGGATAAAAGTAATTTTTACGATCAAAGTGCAATTCGTCATCTATTTTCATATTTAATGCTTTGGCTAATTTAATTCCACTTAAAACTGCTTCCTTATTAACTAAAGGTAAAGTTCCTGGATAACCTAAATCGATTTGGTTCATTGTTGTATTAGGTTCAGCATTAAAATCTATTCTTGCTGGCGAAAACATTTTAGTTTTTGTATTTAACTCAAGGTGAATTTCAATTCCAATAATTACTTCAAAATTATTCATGTTCACCTCCTAAAAACTCTTCCATTCAAAGAGCATGACTTAGAAGTTTTTCGTCTTGATAAATATCGGCATCAATAGCTAAATTAATTGGTAAGTTATCTTTTTTAATTCATGGGATTGTAATTGATGGATTCCCAGCTAAGTTAGATCCAGTTAAAATGTATTCCATATATTTGTAGTTTTTATTCTTCTTATTAATATAAGGAGCAACATCAGCATAAGCTGGATAAATCACAATGTCATATTGTTTGTGCAATTTATCTCAATATTCTTTAAATAATCTACGGCCTTGTTGAGCTTTTAAAAATAAATCTTTTTGATTTTCTGAATGTAAGAAGAAAGTGCCTAAAGTAAGTCTTCTTTGAACCATTTTTCCAAAACCTTGACTTCTTGTGTTAGTCATAATTTCTTCTCAGCTTTCGCCTTCTTTTCTTGAACCAAAAGCAATACCATTTAAATTTGCTAAATTTGAGCTCGCTTCTGAATAAGAAATTATGTCATAGATTGCTTTAACTGCATTGAGTAAATCTTCTTGAGGCTCAATAACTTCAACTTTAATATTTTTATTTGCTTTTAATTTAACTATTAATTCTTGAAAGTTGTTTGAAACAAAGTTGCTTAAATTCTTGCTTACATTCAAAACTCCAATTTTCTTAGGTTGAAGTTTTTGGACATTATCAATTTTAACTTTTTTAGAAGTAAAATCTTTGTTGTCTACTCCAAATAAAACTTGCGAAATCACTGCAATATCATTAACATTGTGTGCAAAGTAGCTAACTGTATCTAAGCTTGAAGCATAAGCAAACATACCATAACGACTAATTGCTCCATAACTTGGTTTAAATCCAACATTTCCATTATAACTCGCTGGCAGTCTAACACTATCACCAGTATCTGAACCAAGTGCAAAAGAAATATTATCTGTAAATGTAGCTACAGATCCTGAAGATGAACCACCCGCTAATCTTTCTTTATCTAGTGGATTTTTAATTAAACCAAAAGCACTAAAAGTACCAGTGCCACCAAGAGCCAATTCATCACAATAAACTTTTGCAACTCTTAAAGCACCTGCATCAATTAATTTTTGCACACAGGTTGCATTGTAGCCAGGTTTGAAGTTTTCTAAAATTAAGCTCGAAGCTGTTGTTTTTGCATCTTTAGTTGCAAAAACTTCTTTAATTGTAAAGACTGCATTGTTTAATAAACCATCGCCTTCTTTTAAAGCTTTATCATAAACATAAGCAACTGCATTATTTTTGTTTTTCTTTAATTCAGCTTGGGCTAAATCAAAATCACCTAAGACTTGTAGTTTCATTATTTCACCACCTTTGTTGTAATAATGTAATCTTGATCTTTGTCCATAGCATTGTTTAATGCAGTTTGTTTGTTGATACTATAAGAAGTGTCTTCAACATCTTCTCTTAAGAAGTCTACTAAAGCTTCTTCATTGATGTGACTTAATGGTTTAACATTTGTTGTATTTAATTTTTTAAGCATATTTAAGTTCTTGTTCAAAACTTTTCATTCAGTCATAATTTGGTCTAAAACTTCATTAGTTGGTTCAAGCATTAATGAAGCAACTATTTTTTTAAGTTCTTCCTTTGTAACTTTCTTCATAATTCTCCTTATCAATTAATAGGGTCATTAAATTCTTTATTATTTAAATATTTTAAACTATTATCTAAATTTTTAAATGTTATTGAATAACAATGCAAATATAATCTGTCAGCTTTTTTACCGTCATATTTTATGTCTCCATAAATAGGTGTTTTTAAATGAGACATGCTTAATCTAATTTGATGTTTTTTGCCAGTTAAAATAGATGCAAAAATTTCATTATTTTTTGTATAAAAAAGTGTTTTAGCTAAAGGATCTTTAGCATTATTTGTAACAACCATTTTGTGTAATTTTTCATCATGCTGAATATTAATTTCTACAAGTTTTTTAACTTCATTAAAATCACTTTTTAATTTATATATTTTTTCAAAAAAACCTGTTTTATAGTTTAATTCGACAAGAGTAGCATAATTTTTTGCATATATCATTAATCCACTTGTCACTTTGTCTAGACGTCCAACATGACTTGGTTTAAAACTATCTTTTTGATTATATTTTAAGTAACTTAAAACTTGTTTATCTAGACAATTATTTTCTGAATGAACAGCTAAGTTTATTGGCTTAGAAACAATCAAAATATTGTCATCTTCATAAATGATTTTAAAATCTTTTTTTGCACTATTTTCAAACTTCTTATTTTGGTAATCATTAGCCTCAATTCCATAAATTTGTATGATATCTTTTTCATTAATTATGTATTGAGGATCATTGATTCTAACACCATTAATTTTAATATCTTTATTACGCAAAATTTTGTAAATATGTGATGTTGGCGTATTAATTAATATTCGTTTTAAATAGCTAATTAATTTACGGCCATCATCATTTTTGGTTGCAATAAATTCAAGCATTTTGCCTTTCTTAAATATTAATAAAGGTGCTAAAAATAGCACCCTTAATTAAATTAATTATCATAGTTTTCTGGTCTTTGGCTATCAAATAAGTTAAAGTCTTCAGCTTCATTTTCAACACCATCAACAAAGTTAAATTCTGTTAATTTTGGTAATTCAGCTAATGATTTAATTTTAAAGTAATCATAAAACTTGTTTGTAATTCCATAAAGAATTGGGTTACCTGGTGTAGGGCTAATTCCGACTTCTTCAATAACACCTTTTGTTAAAAGTGAGTTTAAAACTTGATCACTTTGAACACCACGAATGTTGTTAATCATTGAACGTGTAACTGGTTGTTTATAAGCTGTAATTCCAGCAACTTCAATAGCAGCATTTGATAAGCGGTGTTTTTTAACTACTTGCACCATTTTGGTAATGTATTCTTTATATGTTTCACGAGTAGCTAATTTATAAACTTCATTGAAGTTAACTATTTTTAATGCACCATCAGCATCATTGTATGATTTAATAAAATCATTCATAACTTTTCTAGCTTCTGCAATTGTGTTAAGTCCAAAGATTTCTTTAACTTGGATTAATGTTAATCCTTCATCTCCTTGAACATATAGTAAAGCTTCTAATATTTTATTTTTCATATTCAGGCCCCTTTTCAAATGTAATTGTGCCAAATTGTTCATTTTGTTTTAATATAATAATTTGTCTTCTAGATAAGTCTAAAACCGCTAAAAGTGTGATAACGAAGTGATTTAATGATGGTTGTTTAAAAATCATTTCGAATGTGACTGTGTCACAGTGGTCAAATAAGTTTAAGATAAAAGGTATTTGATCCTTAGGTGTTAAGTTAAATGTTTCAAGCTTAGTTCTTCTAAGCTGCATTGCGTAAGTACGCTCAAACATTTTTCTAAGTGTTGTTATTAACTTAAGTGGATTTGAAGCTCCATCAAGTGCAGTTGAGTCATCATCAACCATAAATTCTTCAACATCACTTGGACTCTTAATAAAGATTTCATGACGTAAAGCTTCTTGTTGTCTAAGTGTTTGTGAAATTTCTTTGAATTGTTGGTATTCATAAAGACGGCGTAAGATTTCTCGTTTGTCTTCTTCAATTTCTGGTTTTTCTTCTGGAGTAAAGAGAAGCATTTTAGTTTTAAGAGCTAAAAGTGTAGCAGCCATAACTAAATAATCACCAGCAATATCAATTTCATGCTCTTGTAAATTTTGAATAATTTTCAAGTAAGCTGTAGCAAGTTCACTAACGTCAACATCCATGATATCAACATTTTTTTCTTGAACTAGTGCTAATAGAAGATCAAGTGGTCCATCAAAGTTTTCTAACTTAATGTCATATTTATGATCATCTGTTGCATATAAACTAGCTTTCATTTTCTAGCTCCCTTTCCATAAGACTTTTTACTCTATCTGCTAAAGCTCCTGGGTCCATTGACATAAATGTACTTGGTTTAATTGGATTCAAGAACTTAACTTTGAATTCTTGTTTCTTTCATCTGTTTTTGTTAAGTGCTTTTCTTGTGTCACTAATAACTACAGGTACTATTGGTAAATAATGACTGATTGCAACTTTGAAAGCACCTGATTTAAATTCACCTAAGCCATCTTCTTCAACTCTTGTACCTTCAGGAAAGATAACACCATAAGTTCTATTTTCTTTAATAAAAGTTCCAAATTTAGTTAAGCTTTCAAAAGCATCTCTAAAGTTATTTCTATCAATGTAAATTGAGTCAATTAAATTAAGTGCACTTTTAACAACAGCTTTTTTAGATAATTCTTTTTTAGCTAAAAATGTTGCTATTTTGTTCATTTCTTCTTTTGATGCGGTTTTCTTAGATAAAGCTTCCATTAAGATCAAAGCATCAGCATTTGATTTGTGGTTTGGAATCAATAAACAAGGCGCTTTAGGTAAATTGTCATAACCTTCAACAGTAACTTTAATGTTGTATAGCTTTAAATATTTTTTAACTTTTTTAAGTAATCAATCGTATCTTTGTTGTGGTGTATAGTAATCAGGAGTATGACGATATTTACGCGCATAAACACTAATCCGATAAATCCTTCATAATCATATTCACCATGTAAGAAACATTTTTAAATGATAATTCATATTACTCCTTCTTTTTCAAAACCACAGCTACTAAATAGTCATCTTCATGTGAAATTGAAATATCAAAATTTTTATGTTGTCAACTTTCGTTTTCTTTTTGAAGTTTAATGTTTTTAAATTCGAACAAAGAATTGTCAACTTTAAACATTGCTTCTTTTATTGCTCAAATTGCTGCTAAAAATTTACTTTTCAAATAATTGTCTTTTATCAGCAAATATTTTTCCAGTTCGTTTGGATGTAAAAACTTTTTAACAAAATCAATTTTTGCTTTTTCAAATCTGGAAATTTTAACTAAATCAACACCTATCATAGTTCTAATTATATTTTAATATTTAGTATTATACTTAAATTTAATTACAAAAGCAACTTTTTTCCTTAAAAATCAAAAGGCTTTTATATATAAAAGAAAAATAAAAAAACAACTTTTGTTATAGTTTTAAAACTTTGTTAACTACAACTTCTGTTGTTTTTGCAATGACTGAAGTTTCATTATTATTGAATCTTGATTCCTCTCCAAAATCAAATTCGCCAAATTCATCATTTTCATTAATAAATGAATCATAAAGAAATGACAATTCTCCTGATTTTAAAGACATTTTCTTGAAAAAATTGTTTGATAAATCAAAATTTTGAGTGTCATATGAATCAACTTTATTTTTTAAATCGATTCATTTTTTTAAGTCAAATAAATCAATTTCTTCATTTTTATTTCTCTTAAATTCATTGACTGTATGGTTTAAAAATTTTTGTTCAAGAAAATTGTTGTTTTGATAAATTTCACAAAACAATTTAAAATTTTTGAGCAATTCTTCATCGCTATTAATTAAACTTTTAAACATTGAATTTTCATCATATGTGCCATTAATTTGGTTTAATTTTTCTTGAACTAATTTGTCATTTTTCATGATTTAATTATATAAAAAAAGCCGCTAGGGCTTATATTATTTTTCGCTTTTAACTAATTCTGAAAATTCTGCATTAACATTATCTTCATATGGTTCTAAAATTTTTGCCATTTCATTATATTGGTCACTTGTGAAATTAGGCATAACAACTTGAAGAGCTACTTTTAGATTTCCCGTTCCTTTTTTAGTTCTAATCCCTTTTCCTGTTAAATTAAGAACTTTACCAAATTGGTAAGTATTTTTCATTTTAATTCTTTCAAATCCGTATGGTGTTGGAACTAAAACTGAATTTTCTTTAACAATATCTAAGAAAGAAACTGGCAATTCTAAGAATAAATCTAGACCATTTCTCTTGAAGTATTTATGTTCTTTAACAATGATAACAATGTATAAGTCACCTGATTCACCACCATTACGACCTTTTTCGCCATAACCATCGATTTTAATTTTGTCGCCGCTGTCTGAACCTTCCGGAATTTTGAAAGTAACATTTTTTAATTTTTTCGTATATAAAGATCCATTACATTCACGACAAGTTTTGCCAATTAATTTACCTGTTCCATTACATTTATCACATGTTGAAACCATTTTCATGTAACCTAGTACAGAACGTGTTTGTGTTTCTTTTTGTCCCTTTCCTTGACAAACATTACAAGTTCTAACATCACTTGGATTATCAGCTCCTGTTCCTTTACATCTACTACATAATTCAAATTTATTTAATTTTTCTTTAAACTCTTTACCTTTAACAGCTTCAATGAAATCAACTACAATTTCAGTGTAAATATCATCGCCTCTTGCTTTTTCTACTTTTGAAGATTTTTGTTTTGAAGCTCCACCTCCAAAATTGAATACTGTATCAAAAATATTTTGAGTAAACTTGCTAAAGTCTCTCATTTCTCCACCAAAGTTCATTCCAAAACCTTGTCCAGGTCGTGGACCATCTGGTGAACCAAAACGATCATAATTAGATTTTTTGGTTGGATCACTTAAAACTTCATAAGCTTCATTTAGCTCTTGCATCTTTTGATCACTGGTACCATCTTTTAATTTATCAGGGTGATATTTCATTGCTAATTTACGGTAAGCAGTTTTAATTTCTCTTTCACTAGCTGTTTTTGGAACACCTAGCACATCATAATAATTCTTTTTAGGCATATTTCTATTTTAGCACATTTATATCGAGAGTGCTAAATTTTCTTTAAATAACTTTTATATATATAAAATGTTAATTAAAATTTTGATTGATTAATTTTACAAAAAAGCTTATAAAACAGTGATTTTCGTAAAAATATTAATTTTAAAAATATTGAAATACATAGCAAATATTTTTAAAAATTTACCCAATAAATATTTATTATTTTTTTAAAAATACTATGATTTTTGTTATAATAAAAAACATAATTAGCCGTCATAGCTCAGTCGGTAGAGCACATCCATGGTAAGGATGGGGTCGCTGGTTCAAGTCCAGTTGTCGGCACCATTTGTTTTATTAAACACCAATTTTATTTTTAATAGAATGACTATAATGGTATGATTTTTCCATTATGAATTTTTATTTTTCATATAAAGGAGGTTGAAATGTCAAAAATAACTAAACAGGAAAGAGCAGAAAAATTATTTGCAAATACTCCAATAAAGAAAGCTATTTGAATAGTTGCCATTCCCTCTTTATTAAGTAGTTTAATGTTTGGTTTATATACTTTTATTGATCAAGTTTTCTTACAAAAATTTGTTCCTGATAATAGAAATATTTGAAGCGAAATGATTCAATTTTTACCAGATACTTTAAACTCTTTAACTTCAAACGAATTGAAGCAGAAATACTTGGATATCATAAATAACTCCAGTTATAAAGATCTGAATTTAGGAAAAATTGATGCTAATGGGGTTGTTTCAATGACCACAGCTGCAATTCAACCTTTAATTATTTTTTCTAACTCAATAGTATTTTTAGTACCTGTTGGTGCAAGTATTTATTACACAAAATGTATTTCTAAAAAATTAGAAAAAAGTGGAAGAGACTTGTGAGCAACTATGTTTTGAATGACAGTAGCTTTATCATTCTTAGCAACCTTAATGTCATTTATCTTTATATGATCGGGTCTTGTTGATGCTTTTGCAGGTAAAACTAATATTAGAAATTTAACCTTAATGACTAAAGAAGACAATGAAACACTACAAGCATTTTATGATGCTTCAAGACATCTTAGTGTTCATTGAGCAAAACAATATGTTTATATTTATGCCTCAGGAACAATACTTCAAGGTCTTTCAATGCTTTTATCTTACTTTATTAGAGCAGAAGGCTATAACGCTTATGTTATGGGCTGAGTTATTGGAGCAAACATTGTAAATGTTGTTTTAGACTGAGTATTTATTGTGCCATGTAAAATGGGTGTATTAGGTGGTGTTGTTGCTACTATTATTGGTTGGTCAATTAACTTAACTGCCTACTTAGCTTATGTGGTAATTAATAGCAAGCGGAATAAAACCTGACTTTCGCTTGGACACTTATTCAAATTTAAATTTAATAAAAAATTATTGTTGCCTACTTTTGCCTTAGGTTTTAGTGGTTTCATAAGATCATTTGGTGTTGCTATTTCATTTGCTGTTATGAACATTTTCTTAACCAAAACTCCTTTTGCGGAACCACTTTCATTCCAATATTATTGGTCAAAAGGTATGCCGATTGTTTCATTATTCTTAGTTTCTATTTTTGGTATTAATGATGGAGCTAGAAGCTTAATGTCATATAACTATACGCGAAGAAACTTTAAAAGATGCAAAGAAGTTTATCTTTGAACTATGTTATCTGCAGTTATCTATTCAATTTTGGCTTACAGTTTTGTAGCTGCTACAGCTGATAACTTATGATTAATTGCGCTTAATGTTCAACCAGATAGAGCTGCTGGAACTACTTTATTTATTAGAATAGTTACACTAAGAGTTATTGCTTTGAGTTTATCAATTAGCTCACTTCTTGTTTTCCAAGGAACAAATGATATTGGTAAATCAATAATGGCTTCAATTATGGAAAACTTTATAACTTTTGCTGTAATTATGCCAAGTATGTTTGGTATTGCCATTGGTATTTTCAACAAATTTGGAAGCAAATATATTGCTAACTGAATAATGGTTGCAGCATTCATTGCTAATGCTTTAGTCGCTTCAATAATTTTATTAATTTGAAGCTACATTTATGTCTCTAAAGTTATACCTAAAATTGATCAAGCTAAACTTACTTGAAGTAGAAAACTTGAACACAAATTCTTTGCAGAAGCCGCAAAACTTGAAGAAGAATATAAAAAACAACTTGAACAAGAGGATGATAGTAATAAAGATCAGCCTGTTCTTCAAATGCAAAATTAAACTTGCTATTTAGCAAGTTTTTTTATAAAAAGATAAAGATGCATTTTTGACGTCTTTATCTATAAACAGTAATGATTGGGAATTTTTTAGTGAAATCTCTAACCTTCTTTTTAAGGCTATTAAATAACTTTTCACTTTCTGGTTTTAGAATAGTTTCATGATTCTTTAAGATAGTATCAATAATATCAGCTAGCTCTCTTCATTTAGTAAATTTTCTTGAAGTCATAGCTGCTGTGCCTAATCTAATACCGCTCGCAATCATAGGACTTAAAGTGTCAAAAGGCACTGTATTTTTGTTAACTGTTATGTTAAATTTATTTAACAAACTTTCAGCATCTTTACCTGAAATTTTATAGCTTTGATATACATTGATTGTAAATAAATGGTTATCAGTTCCACCAGAAACAATAGCAACGTTTTTATCTAAAAATGCTTGTGCAAATTCTTTAGAATTTTCTACTATTTTTTTACCATATTCTTTAAATGAAGGCAATAACGCTTCTCCAAAAGCCACAGCTTTACCTGCTATTGTATGGAATAGAGGCCCACCTTGATATCCAGGAAATACTCAGCGATCAATTTTCTTAGCTAACTCTTCATTGTTAGTCATTATAATTGCACCTCTAGCACCTCTTAAAGTTTTATGAGTTGTAGTGGTAATAACATCAGCATAGCCTACTGGACTAGGATGTACACCTGCAATAATTAAACCTGAAATATGCGCAATATCAGCCATCAAGTAAGCACCGCATGCATCTGCAATTTCTCTAAATTTTGCTCAATCAATAATTCTTGAATAAGCTGAGTAACCAGCAATAATTACTTTTGGTTTTTCTTTAATAGCTATTTTTTTAATTGCTTCATAATCTAAGAATCCATTTTTATCTACTTCATATGAAACGCTATTATATAAAATTCCACTAAATGAAATCTTGTAACCATGAGTTAAGTGACCACCCGATGCAAGTGAAAGCCCCATAATTTTTTCGCCTGTTTTTGCTAAAGAAGCTAAGGCTGCTGCATTAGCAACACTGCCTGAATAAGGTTGAACATTAGCAAATTTAACATTAAATAATTTTTTGGCTCTTTCGATTGCTAAATTTTCAACAACATCAACATTTTCGCAGCCACCATAATATCTACGGTAAGGATAACCTTCACCATATTTATTTGTTAGAATGCTTCCTGTTGCTTTTAAAACATCTTCTGAAACATAGTTTTCTGATGCAATTAATTCAATATGATTATTTTGGCGATCAGTTTCATTGTTAATTGCTTCTTCAATTTTTTTGTCCAATAATTTAATTTTGTTATACATAATGCCTCCTAATTATTGAATTCATTATTGATTTTTTGAATTTCTTCATTGCTTCCAATAATTCTTAAAGTAACATTTCTTGATTCTGGTTTTGCAAATTCATCAATTTGATAAATTTCAAAAATAAAAGCTACTTTTTTGATTTCAATAATTTTATCATCAATTGATTGATGTGGTTTTAATTCGAAAGTTAAGTCAATTGATTTAAATGGTGTTGAATCATAATTTTCAAATAATTTATAGCCTTTATTTACTTCTTTATGTACTTCACAAACTCAAGCATCTACACTATTATATGAAGGGTTTACTTTTCCTAATCAACCTATAAAACTGTTGTTTTGGTAAATTTTTGCTGATACATTTGGATGTATAAATTGATTATCTTTAAAAGGTTTAAATACTAAATTATTATCATTTAAAAAGTTAACTACATCTTGTTTTACTTGTTCAAAAGTTTTTGTATTTGATAGTAAACCGTAAACATATTTTCCATTATTAATCATTCCACATTCAAATAAATTTAAACGATTCATTTTTCTTTTTAGGTTGTATTCTGCAACTTCTAAAAGTGAAGGAACAATTGAATTTCTAATTGCTTCTCTTTCTTTTGAAACAAAAGTTTGAAGTTTTAAATCTTCTTTAAATTCAAAAGGATTAAATTTAAGAGCATCAATATTTGTTAAAGTAAATGTTCTTACTTCTTGATAACCCATTGATTGTAATAAGCTTTTATCATTATTCCTTTTGTTAATTTTAAATGGAGCTAATGCAGGAGCTTCAGTTTTAAATTTGTCATAACCATAGAATCTAAAGTATTCTTCAATTATGTCTTCATAACAATTTAAATCAGTTCTATAAGTTGGAGCTGAAAGACGATTATAAAATATTTTGAATCCAATTCTTTGCAATTGATCCTCAACTTTTTCAAATTCTTTGTCCAAATCCTTGATTTGCAATCCTGAGTATTTTCCTAATAATTTCTTTTGTTGTAAGAAAATTTTATTCTTAGTCTTTGATGGCAAATTAATTAAAACTGAAGAAGGTTGCTTATCTTCAAAAGCTTTATATTTTAAATATTCCATACCATTTCTTACTAATTCTGTACTTAAAACCTTACCGCCTTGCAATGATGAAGCTGAATCAATTTTAATTTCTTTAGCTGTATGTCTAACATCAGAAGGATTAAAATTACCAATTTCAAAAACAACATATTTACTTTTACGATTTGCTGCAGTTTCTTCTAAGCCCATAACTGAAGCTAATGAAACTACTTTATCTTTTGAATAAATAGCTAAAGCATTTTTTACTTCAATTTCTTTATTACCTAAAATAGTAACTTTGCCACTATATTTTTTGCAAGTTAATTCTTCGCCTATTTCGCTGCGATCATAAACATGAGTTGGAGCACCAGTATAAATTAAGTTTAAATTTGTAACATCTATTGCTCAAACATTTTTAGCTTCTACATTATGTTTTGCTAAAAATAACATATCTTCGATTTTAGTGTCTTTGTGTTTGAATCTGCATTCTAGAAAACTTAAAGCATTCGCTTCACCATTATCAACTTTTTGAATTTGTTTGTGAATTCCAGTTTTGTAGTTTTTCTTGTAATCAAATCATTTAAAAGGAGTTTGATAGTAGGCTGCTATTTCTTGAGCTAAAACATAATAACTATTTGAATCGCCTCTATTTGCTGGAGTGGTAATATCAATAATATAGTCATTTAAGCCAAAATATTCCATAGGATCAGTTTTTAAACTTGTATATCTATTAGGATTTAACAAAATAATATCATCTTTATCAAAAGGCAATTTATTTGGATCATAACCTAACTCACTATAACCTGAAAACATACCTTGAGAAACAACGCCTGCCATTTCTTTATCTTGAAATACAAAGTCGCCTTTTTGACTTCCTTTAACAAAAATAACAGCTATTTTGTTCTTCTGCGCATTTTGTGCTTTGGTTTGAATTGTTAATTTTCCTTTATCAGTTTCAACTTCAACAATTGTTAAACCATTTGATTTTGGATTAGGTTTAACATCAATTATTCTAGCAAACTTAATTCCTTTAACATCACTAAATTTAGTCATGCTTTCAACTTCATAACCTAAATTATTAATGACCTTTTCAATAGTTTCATCTAACTTAATTTTAGGCATAAATTTATTTAATTCTCTTAATGAAATAATCATATTAATCCTTTCTTAAATCTCAATTAATTGGATTTTTTAATAATGAATTTACTCTTATAAAAAACTTTGAATCTTTAAAACTATTAGTTGTTTTTGAATATGCAAGAGGGGAAGGGTGAGAAGTAAAAATAATTTTGTTTTCATCTATTTTATAGTCATTTTGAACAATTTGCAATATTCTTTTTGCATCATTTCCTCAGATGCCAAATATGACATTTTTATTTTTTTTCAAAATGTATTTAATTAAATTAATAACAAATATTTCTCAGCCAAAATTCTTATGGCTTAATGGTTGATTTTCATTAACACTTAAACAAGTATTAATTAATAAAACTCCTTGTTTTGCTCAACTTTTTAAGCTATAAGTTTCAATGTTTGTTTCAGAATAATCTTTCTTTAATTCTTTAAAAATATTGTTTAAACTTTTAGGACAAATATTGCCTTGAGTACTAAAAGCTAAACCATCTGCTTGGTTTTTTAAATAATAAGGATCTTGTCCAATTATTATTAATTTAGTCTCTTCTGCTTCAAAATAATTTAAAGCATCAAAACGTAATTCTTTAGGTGGAAAAACATTGTGTTTTTGTTCTTCTTGAGTAACTTTTTTTATTAATTCTTGATAATAGTTTTTAGATTCTTCTTGTTTTAAAAATGTTTGGAAGCTATTCTTCATAGTTAAATTGATTTAAAGTTCTCAAGTCATTTTTATAGAATTCTCTAACATCCTTGATGTTGTATTTAATCATTGTCAAACGTTCAATTCCAATGCCTGCAGCAAAACCGTTAAATTCTTTTGAATCATAACCTGCAAGTTCCATAACATTTGGATGAAGCATACCAGCACCTAAAACTTCGATTCAACCATTTTTATAATAAACATCAACTTCAACACTTGGTTCAGTAAAAGGGAAATAACTTGGTCTAAGTCTTAGTTCAACTTCTTCTTCAAATACATAAGAAAGAAGTGATTTTAGTGTTCAAATTAAATTGTTGAAGCTTACACTTTTGCCAACACTGACAAAGTCTAATTGTGTAAATTGATGTGAGTGAGTTGCATCATCTTCATCATTACGATAAACTTTTCCAATAGCGAAATTATTCATTTCTTTGTTTGCATTTCTTTCAAGTTCAAGTGCACTAATTCCAGTGTTGTGTGTTCTTAAAAGAGTTGTTGGATTTAAATATAATGAATCGTGCATAGCACGAGCAGGGTGATCTTCAGGAATGTTTAATTTTTGAAAATTATAAACATCGCTAACAATTTCACTTTCATTTGATTCAAAATATCCGTTTTGAATAAATCAATCTCTAAGTCTATTTTCTACTATTGTAATTGGGTGCAATGAACCAGGATTGTCAACTGGTTTAGTTACATCAACATATTGGCTTTCAATTATTTTTTTGATTTTATCGGCTTCAATTTTAAATTCAATTTCTTTGAATTTTTCTTCATAAAAGTTTCTTAAAGTTGCAATTTTTTGACCTATTTCTTTTTTCTCTTCAGGCGAAGCTGTTCTAATTTTTGTTTGTAATTGAACTATTTCAGAGTCCTTTGAATATACTTTGCTTTTAGCTAATTTTAAATCTTCAAATGTTTTGATTTCTTCTCATTTAATATCATTCATGTTATTTATCTCCTTTAATGTTTTTTATAAAATTGTAATATTTTAGTAAGCTTGGTGAATCATTATTATCTGGTTCAAAAAACTTTTTACTTGCTATTCTTTTTGGCAAATACTCCTGTTTTACCCAGTGATTAGGAAAATCATGCGGATATTTATAATCAAGACCATCTCCTAATTTGCTTGCTGATTTATAGTGTGCATCTCTTAAATGTTTTGGTATTTCATAAATGTTACCTTGCTCAATAAAAGGTTCAACTTTTTGAATTGCTTTATAAACTGTGTTACTTTTAGGAGCTATTGCTACTGAAATTATTATGTAATATAAAGGTAAGTAAGCTTCAGGAAAACCTAATCTTTCCACTGCATTAAAAGCAGCTTCTACTCGCATTGGTAATGTTGGATCAGCTAAACCTACATCTTCATATGTGGCTGCTGTTAATCTTCTAAAAAGACCCATGTAGTCGCCTGTTTTTAAGATTAAAGCTCCATAATAAAGTGCTGCATCAACATCACTTCCTCTTAATGATTTATGAAATGCTTATAGGTTGTTGTAGTGAGCATTTGATTCTTTATCACTATAAAAGTTGACATTTGGAATTAAAGTTTTTATGCTTTCTTCAGTGACTTCTTTGTCTTTATTAAGTAAAGTTAAAATTTGCAAATTGTTAATACAAGATCGATAATCGCCAGTTGAATTTTTGATTAATACTTTTAGTATGTCATCTTTGATTTTAAATTTTGGATAATAAGTTTTGATGATTTTTTTAAGTCCAAATAAAATTTCTTCTTCACTAAGTTTATTAAATTGCAAGATTTGCATTCTGCTTCTTAAAGCTGGATTGACTTTAAAATAAGGATTCTCAGTTGTAGTTGCATAAACAATTATTTTGTCATATTCTAAATAAGAAAGTAAGATGTCTTGTTTGTCTTTATTTAATCTGTGAATTTCATCAATAATAATGATGTCATTTGTTTGAATGGTATTGACCAATTCATCTTTATTGTTGATTGTTGCATTAAAATAACCATATTTAAGTTTTAAGTCATTAGCAAGAGCAACTGCTGCTGAGCTTTTTCCAGTTCCACTTTCACCAAAAAATATAAAGCTTGTTGAGGCTTTATTTTTAACTATTTCTTTTAATAAAGAGACAACATGCTTTTGGCCGACAATGTCATCTAAAGTTCTTGGTCTTATTTCATTAGCTAAATTTTTCATATTCTTATTTTATTCTAAAAGAGTAAAATGCTAGCAAAAAAGCATAAAAAAATTAAAAAAATTAATTTTGTTCATTTTTTTGGTTATTTTATATATTAAAAGTATACTTTTATTCAATAAAAGCTTTATTTTAGTTATTGAAAAATAAAAAAGTACCAGCATTTGGCACTTTTTTATTTTTAAATTAACTATTCAGCATCTTCTTCTTTAAATGATGATGAGTCTGCATTGCTCATTGAATCTAATAATTCTTCAAAAGCTTTGATTGTTAAACGAAGTTGGTCATATTCTTTTTCTTTGATAAAACCATTGATTTTGTCAATTTCAGCTTGAGCTTGATTAATTTGATCTTGTGTTAATTTGTCTTTGTTTTCTTCTAAAACACTTTCAAATTTAGCAACCATTGTTTCAGCACGAACAATAATTTCTATATCTGCAGCACGTTTTGCATCAGCTTCACGGTTTTCTTCAGCTTCTTTAATCATTCTTTCAACTTCTTCTTCAGAAAGTTTTGATGAGTTTTTAATAGTAATACTTTGTTCTTTTTGAGTATCTTTATCTTTTGCAGAAACTGTTGTTATACCGTTAGCATCAATTTTGAAACTTACTTCGATTTGTGGAATTCCACGAGGAGCTGGACGAATACCTGTTAAGTTAAATTGACCTAATAATTTGTTTTCTGAAGCAACTGGTCTTTCACCTTGAACAATTTTAATTGTAACATCTGTTTGGTTGTTTTCAAATGTTGTAAATGTTTCACTCTTTGTAATAGGAATACGTGTGTTTCTTGGAATAAGAGGTGTTGAGATACCACCAGCTGTTTCAATACCAAGTGTAAGAGGTGTAACGTCAACTAAAAGAATGTCGTTAATGTCACCTGCAAGAACAGCGCCTTGAATTGCAGCACCCATTGCAACAACTTCATCAGGATTAACTGATTTATTTGGTTTTCTATTTAATATTTTTTCAACAAGAGCTTGAACAGCAGGAATACGTGTTGAACCACCAACAAGTAAGATTTCATCTAAGTCTGAAATCTTGAGTTTAGCTTCACTTAAAGCATCTTGTATTGGTCTACGGCAACGTTCAACAAGTTTTGCAGTCATTTTTTCGAATTCACTACGTTTTAATTCAGCTTCAACGTTAATAGGTTCATGATTGTCTAATAAAACAAGGAATGGTAATGAAATGTGAGCAACTAATGATGAAGATAAGTCAATTTTTGCTTTTTCAGCAGCAGCTTTTAGACGAGCCATTGCCATTTTGTTTTCACGAATGTCAATTTTGTGATCGTTTTTAATTTTAGCAACTAATCAATCTACAATTTCATGGTCTCAGTCATCACCACCAAGTTTGTTGTCACCTGAAGTTGCAAGAACTTCAAATGTACCATCAGCTAATTCAAGAATTGAAACGTCGAATGTACCACCACCAAGGTCAAATACAAGAACTTTCATTTCTTTGTTTGTTTTATCAAGTCCAAATGCTAAAGCAGCAGCAGTAGGTTCGTTAATAATACGAAGAACGTCTAAACCTGCAATTTTACCTGCGATTTTTGTGGCTTCACGTTGTGCATTGTCAAAGTAAGCAGGAACTGTAATAACAGCTTCAATTTTGTGTCCAACTTTTTCTTCTGCATATTTTCTTAAGTGGTCAAGAATAATAGCTGAAATTTCTTCTGGTTTGTATTCTTTTCCATTTGCTTTAAATATTTTTTTTGTACCCATGAATCTTTTTACAGATGCAATAGTATCTGGGTTTGTTTCGATTTGGTTTTTGGCATTTTCACCAACAATAATTTCGCCATCTTTGAAACTTACAACAGATGGAGTTGTTCTTTTACCATTGTAGTTTTCAAGAACGATTGGTGTACCACCATCAACAATAGCTACAGCTGAGTTAGTTGTACCTAAGTCTATACCAATAATAGTTTCTTTTGCCATAATTTTCCTTTCAAATACGTTTTAGTATATGTATAAATAATAACACATTTTTAGCACTCACAACATAAAAGTGCTAAATTTTTCAATTTTTTTTAACAAATTAACTCAATAATTACTCAATAAATATTGCTTACTAAAAAGAAAAATTAAATTTCGATTAATATATAATCAATAAAAAAGAATAAAAAAATAATTAGATCCGCACGTCTCTAATTTGCATAAAAATTATAATATTTTTTTATTTTTTGCTTTAGAAAAGTTGAATTTAATTATTTTTTATTTTCAAAATCTGTTGCAAACAAATTAATAGTTGTTGTGTTTTGATCTTCTAAATCCATTTTAAAATTCTTTTTACAAACATTATTTTTTGTTTCACTGTCAGGATGATTTTTGAAGAATTCACGAGCAAATTCTTTGACTTTTGAGCCTGCTCCAAAGGGAAATTTGCAATTATATTGCTCATTCATTTTTTGCATAAAGTATAAAAAATAATCTCTTGCAATAATAGATGCACAAGCTACTTCAAGGCTAATACTTTCTGCTTTATAAGCAAGTAAAATATCACCTTGAATTTGATTAAAGTCAGCTCAATTATTTAGCTTAACTAAATCTGTGTAATATCTTTCAATACTGCTTTTTGTTGAATATTGATCAATAAAAACATAATCTACAGCGCCTATTTTTTCTTGAAGTGAACTAATTGCACTTAAATGTGTAAACATTTTTAAAAAATTTCCATTGTAAGTTTTATTTAATGTATTGTAACCTTTTGGACTTAAATGATGAATTGCATACTTAACAATTTTTTTAAGTTTATAAGCCATCATTTTAATTTGTTTATCACTTAATTTTTTGCTATCTTTGACACCTAAATCAATAACTTCTTGAATCTTATCTTGAGGAATAAAGACTGCAGCACAACAAAGTGGACCAAAATAATCGCCCACTCCTACTTCGTCAACTCCAATGAGTTTTTTGTCTTTAATATCCAAAGAAAAATTGTATTCAAGAAATTTCATAATTAGTCTTCCAAATCTGCTTCTTCGTCACGACGTTTAATTAATTTAGCCATAACTTTATTACTTTTTTCTATTTCTTTTTCAGGATTATCAAGGAATTTATTGATGTATTCACCAACTGCTCCCTGGCGGTTTGTTTTCTTTAATTTGATTGTTGCATATTTTTTAACTGCATCTGGTGCATTACCAACAGCTACAGAAATATTAGCAACTTTAAACATAGGCACATCGTTGAAACCATCACCAAATGCTACAGTGTGTTCTAAATCAATTCCATAGTATCTAGCTAATAATGAAAGTGCTCTACCTTTATTAACCGAAACATTAGTAATATCAAAAACTGGAGTTAAACCTTCACCTTTTGATCAGTATGAGAATTCACCTAAGTCACCATATTTAGCTCTTAAGTATTTTCTTAATGCTTCAACATCTGTGGTTTCTTTAACATCAAAAATAATTCCAGTTGGTTTAAGAGGAATTTTTTCAAAATTTAAACCAACGATAAATTTAGCACTGCTTGAGAATCCAAAAACTCTTTCTAAATCAGGATCTCTATGTTGAAGTTGAACTCAACCAGGTCCCTCAATAGCAACATTGCTAATTTCATTTTTAACTATAGGGTCTCCTAAAATATAGAGCATTTCGTTTAAGTCTAAATATTTGATGTAAGGAATAAAGTTTTCATCTTCAGGGTGGTGAATTTGTGCACCATTGTAGTTAGCTACAACCGTATCAAGTCCTAAAGCTTTATAAATTGGTTTTGTACTTCTTCATGGTCTACCAGTTAAAGCACAAACAATGTGGCCTTCTTTTTTGGCTCTTGCTATTGCTTCAGCTGTTGTATTATGAACTTCACCTGTTGCACTTGATGCTAAAAGTGTTCCATCAAGGTCAATAGCAAATAAATATTGAGGTTTATTTTTTTTGTTACTCATTTGTTCCTTTCGTTAGTAATAATTGTAAGAAAAGTAAAATATAATAAATATCACCCAAATTTTACCAAAGACTAACTTTTTTCGTTAACTTCTTTGAAAATAACTTCCACATTTTCATATTTTTTTTCATTTTTGATAGTAATTATTGCATAACTTGGTTTTGAATTTCAACGTGGCAATGAAGGTGAGCCAGGGTTTAACAAAATTTTATGAGTTTTAACATCTTTATAATAAATAGGAAAATGAGAGTGACCACAAATTAAAAAGTCACAATCTATATTTTTTGTTTCATCAAATAACACATTTGGTGTTCTTAATGATCAATAATCTCCGATCATATGACCATGTTCAACATGAAATTTATAATCAGCTAAAGTGAAATCTAAAGTAGGCTTGTTTAAGCAATATTTGTCAAAATAAATATCATTATTACCATCAACGCAATAATCAAAATTGCTTATCATATAGTCTTTATCTAGTAAATGATCGCCACAACTTATTGCATAATCATAGTCCTCATTTTTTAAGATTTTGTCAGCTATTGATTTTTTCCCGTGAATATCACTGACTACTAAAATTTTTATTTCTTTTTCCATAATTTTCTCTTTTAAAATTATAAAATAAAATCAAAAAATGATTCATAAAGAACCATTTTAAAATTATTCAATTTTTCTAAAACTACTGTTTTATAGTATTATTTGCCAAATTTTTTCAAGAGTTCTTCAACTCTTTTTGAAAGTACTTCAATTGTTTCTTCTGATTTTTCAAACTTAGCTTCTTCAGTAGGAGCTGGTTGTTCAAATTTGATTTCTACAGGTTTAGAAGATGAAGAAGTTTCATTCTTTTTAAATGATAATGCAGCTGAATTATTGATCTTAATTTTTGAAAATCCTTCATTAATAGAAGTAATAGGATATTCAACAATTCTTTCGAGTAAAACTTGGTTTTCATCATTTGTTACAAAAATGTAATCATCAACTGTCATTGGATAGGCATCTGTAACAATATAAGGTTTTGTTTTAAGTTGAGCAAAAATTGGTTTACCTAAATTCTTTTTGCCTGATTTAGTGATGTTGCTTACATGAATTCTTTTAACATAAGTTTCATTAGCTAACATTGCTAAAGTTTCATGAGCTTCAACCATTGCAAAAGCAACAATTGAATCCATTGGTGGCATATAACAACTCTTAGTTCCATTTGATTTGGTACCATAAATTTGAACATCATTTTCAGTATATAAAGAAGCCATACCACGTTTGGTAATTAATAAAACATCTTTATATCCATTTGAAAGTTTAGCTCCAACTAATTCATCACCTTTTCTAAGTTTCATAGCTGTAAAAGTTTTGTTTGGACGACTAACTTCAAATTCTTTTAAAACAACTCTTTTTCCTTGAGCTTCTTTAGTAAATAAGCAAACATAGTTTTGTATGTTAAAGTCAGTGACATTAATTGCGCCAACTAATTCTTCACCTGAAACTAATTCAACAAAGTCACTTAAGTGAACTCCAAAATCTTTTCATTTGCTTTCTTCTATTTTATAAATAGGTACCATTGCATAATTACCTAAATTTGTGAAAAGCAATAAATTGTTAATTGTGTTGCTTTTTTCAAAACAAATAATTTTGTCGCCTTCTTTAATTCCATAAGTTAAGAAGTCATTTGAGTTCACAACTTTGTTGCTCATTCTTTTTAAGTAGCCATGTTTTGTAACTCCAATATAAGTTTCTTCTTCTTTAACTAAGTCAGCTTCATTGTAACTTACTTTAAATGCTTCTTCAGTAATAGTTGTTCTTCTTGGACGGCCAAATTGTTTTTTAATTTCTTGCAATGTTTCAATTAAGTATTGATCAAAAGCTTCTTTATCATTTAGTAACATTTCGACATGTTTGATTTGTTTTTCTAATTCTTCTTTTTCTAATAAGAAAGCTTCTTTATCAGTTTTGGAAAGTTTGTAAAGTCTTAATTCAGCAATAGCTGTTGCTTGATTCAAGGTAAAACCAAAGTGGTTCATTAAGTTTTGAATAACACCAGCTTTTGAGTTTTCACTTTTTCTAATAACTGCGATTACTTCATCAGTAATTTCTGCAACTTTAAGAAAACCTAAAACAATTTCTAATCTAGCTTTATATTTAACTAAATCAAATTCGAGTGTTTTTCTTTTGACATCACGAACGTGATCAAGATAGCAATTTAATAAATCATTTAAACCTAAAGTTTGTGGTGAATTATTTTTAATAGCCACATTATTATAGGTATAGTAAATTTGCATTTCAGTTTTTTGAAGCAAGTAATTTAAAATAACTTCTTCATTGGCTTTTTTATCTAAAGTGATAAGAATGCTAATTCCATTTCGGTCTGATTGATCCTTAATTTCAAGTAGACCACTAACACTTTCTTTAGCAATAATTAAATCAATATCATGAACTAATTTTGATTTAATAACACCATAAGGAATTTCATTAATTTCGATAAATTTATTTTTTTTGTCTTCAAAAGTTCTATATCTTGAAACAAGAGTAATTCTTCCTCTTCCTCTTTCAAAAGCTTCATAAATTCCTTGTTGTCCATAGACAACACCACCTGTTGGAAAATCGGGTCCCTTTACATATTTAAATAATTTTGAAAGCTGAATATCAGGGTTTTTAATTTTTGCAATTGAGGCATCTAATATTTCATTTAAGTTGTGCGGTGGCATTTCAGTAGCAAAACCTGAAGCTATACCTTTAGCCCCATTTAATAATAAATTTGGAATAAGTGAAGGTAAAACAACTGGCTCTTTTTCACTATCATCAAAGTTAGGAGCAAACTTAACTGTATTTTTCTTTAAGTCACCAATAACTAAGTCAGCTAAAGCAGCTAATCTAACTTCAGTATAACGCATTGCAGCTGCAGGGTCATCATCAATAGATCCAACATTCCCATGCATTTCTAAAAGTGTATGTCCCATTTTTCAATCTTGAGCCATACGAACCATAGCTTCATAAATTGAACTATCACCATGTGGGTGATATTTACCAATAACATCACCAACAACACGAGCAGATTTTTTAAAAGGTTTATTTCATTGCAAACCTAATTCATACATAGAATAAAGAATTCTTCTTTGAACAGGTTTAAGTCCATCTCTAACATCAGGTAAAGCACGTTGTTGAATAATATATTTTGAATAACGACTAAAACGGTCAGCCATTATAGTATCAAGATTTTCTTTAATAATCTTGCTTAATAAATCATTTAATTTGTTTTCTTGATTTTTATTCATAATGGCTCCTTTCTATATTTCAAAATCATCTTCTAAACTAAATTCAACATTCTTGTTAATTCATTCTTTACGTGGTTCAACATTGTCACCCATAAGTGTTGAAACACGACGTTCAGCTAAAGCAGCATCTTCTATTTTTACTTGTACAAGAGTTCTAGTTATAGGATTCATTGTGGTTTCTCACAATTGATCAGCATTCATTTCACCAAGTCCTTTATAACGTTGTACTTCAGCATTTTTAAAGTTAGGTAACTGTAAAAGTTCTCTTAATTCATTTTCATCTCAAGCATATAAAACTTCTTTTTTACCTCTAGTTGAAGTTAATTTAAATAAAGGTGGAAGAGCTATATAAACCATTCCATTTTCAACTAATTGGCGCATGTGTCTAAAGAAGAAAGTAAGTAATAAAATTTGAATATGAGCACCATCAGTATCGGCATCGGTCATAATAACAACTTTTCCGTATTGAGCTTTTTTAAGGTCAAATTCGTCACCAACACCAGCGCCGATTGTATTAATTATTGTTCCAATTTCTTCATTTTTTAAAATCTCAAAAAGACGAGCTTTTTCAGTATTAATAACTTTTCCTCTTAAAGGTAAAATTGCTTGATATTTACGATCACGTCCAAGTTTTGCACTACCTCCAGCAGAGTCACCTTCGACTAAGAATAATTCTTTTTCAGCAGGCACTTTGCTTTGAGCTGGAGTTAATTTACCACTTAAAATTTGTTTTTCTTTTAAAGCATTTTTTGTACTTCTAGCTTCTGCTCTCGCTTTTCTTGCGGCGGCTCTAGATTCTGAAGCTCTCTTAATTTTTTCAAGTATTTTTTTGGCTAATGGTTTATTTTCATTAATTCAAATTTTAAAGTTTTTAGAAACTATTTCTTCAACTACGCCTTTAGCTTCTGGTGTTCCTAACTTTTCTTTTGTTTGACTAACAAATTCAAGTAATTTTTCAGGAATCTTAACTGAAAGAATAATAGTTAGACCCTCTCTAATGTCATCACCATCAAAAGTGTTTTTGCCTTTTAAAGCTTTTTCTTCTAAAGCAAATTCATTAAATGTTTTAGTTAAAGCAGACTTAAGTCCTATTTCATGTGTACCACCATCTTTGGTCTTAACATTATTAACAAAACTTAAAACTGTTTCATTATAACTATCTGTGTATTGGAAGCCGCATTCGACTTCAATATCTCTTTTTGTTTCTTTAAAAGTTTTGATGTCCCCAAGTGCATTTTTTGAATCATTAATGAAATCAACAAAAGCATGGAGACCATCTTCATACATAAATTCTGTTTCACGATCACTTATTTCATCTTTGAAGTGAATTCTTAATCCACCAATTAAAAAACAACTTTCTCTAAGACGTTCAGCAATAGTTTCATAACTAAATTTTGCGCGTTTAAAAATTTCATAGTTTGGTCAAAATTCAACCATGGTACCATGTTTGTTTGTATTTCCAACTTCGAGTGTTCTTTGGACAATATTATCACCATTTTCAAAAATTGTTTCATAGATTTTTTTGTCGCGGTAAACTGTGACAATTAATTTTGTGCTTAAAGCATTAACTACTGAAGACCCAACACCATGAAGTCCACCACTAGTTTTATAAGCTCCTTCATTAAATTTTCCACCAGCATGAAGTTCAGTGAAAACTAATTCAACTGCACTTTTACCTGAAGGAGTTTTACCAACTGGAATTCCACGACCATTATCCATGACTTTGACTGATCCATTTTTAGTTAAAGTTACACTAATTTCATTTGCATAACCAGCTAAAGCCTCATCGATTGAGTTATCGACAATTTCTCAAATTAAGTGATGAAGTCCATTAACATCTGTACTTCCAATGTACATCCCTGGACGTTTTCGAACAGCTTCTAAGCCTTTTAATTGTTGTATACTTGATTCGTCATATTTTTGCATATATTAATAATACTATTTTTAATGTTAATACTAAATATAAATTTAAATTTTTACGTTTGTATAAATTTTTTAAAAATTTAAACAATTAAAGTCATCAATTTTTGTATGAAAAATAAAAAACTTGCAACTTTTTGCAAGTAATTTACCAAATTAGCCCATAATTGTATCAAGTAAGTTGTCAAAATACAATTGGAATCTTTTAATTGTGTTGTCATTAATTTGATTTTTGTTGGCTGAATCAGTTGAGAAACCTAATACTTTTGATTCGTCGATTTTTGTGTTTGATATCTCATTTTCAAGAGAAATCAATTTGTAAAAAATCGATTTAATTTTATTTCTAACAACTTCATTTTCAACATTTAATTTGAATTGAATATCTTTATTTTTTATTTTTTTGATTTTTGTAAAGTCTTCTACTTTGCTGTCACTAACTTCAAATTTAGAATCTAAATCTATTTTCGATAATGTTCTTAAAGTTTGAGATCATTTAAAAATATTTCATGAGAACATTGTTTTAAAATCAAATTTGTTTTCTAGTGATTCTGCATATGTTGTTGTTGCAGGAGACCAACTATCTGGTCCACCAAAATTCATCTTTTTGTAATAATAAACATTGCCATATTTTAATACTTTGGTATTTCATGTTGCTTTTGAAGGATCATTACTATATACACCTTTAAAGTAGTATTTAATAGTTTCGCCTGTTGGATAATTGTAACTATTGTTAAGTAAATCAAAAGAAGCTTCATCGTTGAAACAATAATTTAATCAGTCAATAACTTTAGGCAATCTTTCGATTTCTTCATCACTTCAACTTGCAAGAGGAACAAAATGAATTTGACGTAAATTCGAATTATCTGTCTTTATATTTTGATCATTAATTGACTCATCGGTTGCTTTTAGGCTAGTACCTTTAGAAGTCATTTGAAAAACATAATTGTTTAAATCAAAAATTGATTGGAAGAATTTATTAACATCTTTTTTAAGTTGGTCATCTCTTTTAAGTTTGCTTAAAGCCATTAAACCTGGAGCATATTCACTAACTCCTTTTGCTTGGTCAATTGTAATAAAATTGAGAACTTTGTTATTGATTTTGTTAATTGCAGAGTTTTGATCAACAAAACCTACTAAGTTTGTCATTAGAATTGCACCTGGTAATAAAGCTAAACCTGAGGCGATAGCTCCCATTGAACGGTAGAATATTACGCTTTCGCCCTTATTTTTTCTTTTAATAATTGGTCTTTTGAAAAATGCTTTTAGACAAAGAAATACTATTTCACCAATTAGACCAAAAATTGCTGTGAAACCTAAAATTATGACCCCAACTAACATCGGTTTTAGTGTTTTAAGTTTATTCATTAAATTTAAATTAGACTGTTTGGTACTAATTGATTGCTCAATAATAAGAGGAGCCACAATTATACCTAAGATAAAGCCTAAAAAGTTAAATCCTAAAGACATTAAACCTGCATAAAATCCTCTTTTAGCCCCAATAGCAATTGCGACCAAAAGGACTATCAAAAAGACAGATATGGAAATTAAGACGCATCATCCATTAGTTGCTAATGCCTTTCAATTATCTTCATAAGTTCTCATAAATACCTCATTAATTATTCTAAAATTTCTGAATCATCTTTGATTACAAAAGGATCTTTTTTGTTAATTCTATCGATGAATAATTTTCCTTCCAGGTGATCAAATTCATGTTGCGCAACAATTGCTGCATAATCAACTAAATCATAATGCTTCACTTTCTTTTCAAAATATGAATAAGCTTCTAAAACGATTCTTTTCTTACGATAAACATAGCCTTCTTGATTTTTAATGTTGTCCCCAACACTTAAACAACCTTCGCCAGGTAATGAAACTTCATATTCGCTGGTTGCTAAAACTTTTGGATTAATTAATACATCTCTAAAGTCTTCAATTTTAGCTCCATTTATTGTTTCATTGTTAATGTTTATATAAAACATTCTTTTTGGAATTCCATATTGAATAGCTGCAACTCCAACACCAGGTCTAAAACCTAATTTAGAATCTTCTTTCTGGCTTTCGTCTATGTGATAAATCATTTTTTTAGCTAATTCTTCATCTTCTTTTGAAAGAGGAATTTTGACTTCTTTTGATTTCTTCCTTAAAATTTTTTCAGGTAATTCAACTAGTTTTATTTCATATTTCATAATAATATTATATATTAAGTATTAAATACTAAATATAATGTAAGTAACAATTTTAATTTTGGAGAATAAAATGTTAAGAATTATCAGTGGAAAATATCGTCATTTAAATATAGAACAACCTAAAACTTTGGAAACAAGACCAACTATGGATCGTGTTCGTGAAGCTATTTTTTCATCAATAAGATTTAACTTAGAAGGTGCTTGCATTTTAGATCTTTTTGCAGGTAGTGGTGCTTTTAGTTTTGAAGCATTAAGCAACTATGCGGTAAAAGCAATAGCTGTTGATAATAATAATGAAGCAATTAAAGCAATAAGAAATAATGCTTTAAAACTAAAAGCTGAAAATATCGATATTGTAAAAGATGATGTTTTGAATTATTTACAAAAGAATTCGGGACGTAAATTTGATTTTATTTTTATTGATGCTCCATACAAGGAATATCAATTGATTAATAAATCTCTTGAATTAATAGTTGATAATAAATTTTTAACTAAAAATGGTTTAATTATTTTAGAAACTGACAATTTCTTAATGATTGATATTCCAAAAAAGCTTACAATACAAAAACAAAAACAATATGGAAAAGTAAATATTTTGTTTATCTCAAATAATAATTAAATAAGAAGGCAATACCTTCTTATCCTAGATTGTAATCTGTAAGTTTACACCTAGAAATTTGGAATATCGCATGTCGATATTCCTTTTTAATTATTAATATTGTTATTATTTTTTGTCCAATAGGACAAATAAAAGTGAGGGCATTAGCCCTCCCTAAAATATTTGGCGACTTGTCGCCCTTTCTAAAATATTATTTTAATTTTCCTATTTTTTTGAAAAACAAATTTCTATTCTTGTTACTTTCTCAGTTTCTCTTTTGTTTTCCATATAATAATTTGTCAATACCTGTTGAATTTCAAGGATTTTCTGCATTCAATTTTTCGTACATTTCCAAAGCAGATAAATATCCAAAAATTTCTCTTGGACGATTGTTTATTTCATTTTGTACTTTTAGAATTTCTTCTTCAGTAATATCATCAAAATTAGTTTTTTTCTTAAAAAATCTTCTAACTAAACCATTGAAATTTTCATTTGAACCCCTTTGAAAAGAAGCATATGGATCAGCTTTATATATAAAAATTTTTAGTTTATATCCAATGAAAAATAATGTTGAAAATTCTAATCCATTATCCTGAGTTATAGATTTAACATTTAATTTAT
>NC_021002.1:125178-166745 GCF_000209735.1 Mycoplasmopsis fermentans PG18 | reverse complement strand
AATAATGACTCTAGCAAACCATATTCATTATCTGTTATTCTACAATTTCTTCTAGCTCCTGATATTCAAAAAAATATAACATAAAACATACCTTGAATTCATGNATACTAATTCATCAAAAATTCTTTTTGATATTGTATTTTCATTTTGAATAGAGTAGATAAAAAAATCAATGCCTTATCAGCAAAATTTAAATACTTTTTACTCTTTCACATTTTTTCAAATAAAGATTTTGAACTAATCTTTTTGAACAAAGATTCAGTTTTAGTTTCAGAAATTTTAGAATTTGCCGTTTTCTCTGGTAATAATTTTTTATTAATTATTATTTGTTTTTTTTCTGATTCTAACTTGTCATAATTTAATCCATAGTTTTGAAAGAATGTTGAAAAAGTATCAAAATTTCCTGTATAAGACATAATTTCACCTCCTTTCTATATTTAGTTTGATAGAAAGAAGAAAAAAACAAGCTTTATGCTTGTTCTCTCATTTAAATTCATTCCCACAATTAGTTTACAGCACCAGGAATTTTTACCAAAAACCCATATCTAGAGACTCTTTCGGTAAAACTAAGTAAATGACAATGTGTGCCTTTACTCTTGCCTATAATAAGGTCTATTTCCCAATGGCCGAATTCTTTTCTTTCGTTTATGTTTGCTGGTCTAGATCAAAAAGGTCTTACATAACGTGCGCCAACCAATCTTCTAGCAGCGCTTTGTTTCTCTCTTTTTCCACCTTTTTTGTAGACTTTTCTTAATAAACCTTTTCAGTTCAAAATTCAATAACCACTTTTTATTCAATTGTAGACTGTTTTAAAAGAAGGAACATCAATATTAGGATAAAGATTTTTTATTTTTTCAATTGTTAATTTGACAGTTCACAATTTGCCATCATATTCTTTTTTAAATAAAGAAGAAAATTCTTTATATTTATTTAAATTGTTTAAAAATTTAAAATGATTTTTTCACTTTTCTCTTGTAATTGTTTTTTCAATTGCATCTAAAGCAAAATAACCCCAAAAAGTAGAATTATTTTTTATTTCATTATTAATAGTTGTTCTTGAATAACCTAATATTTTTGCTATTTTTGTTATACTATAATTAGTTGCTCAAAGTAAGTATTCAAGAACAGTGCGTTCATTTCATGATAATTTTTTTTGCATTTCTTCATGACAGTCGCCAAATACTCTTTGGGTGATTTTTTTTATAAAAAAACTTCACCCATTATAGATTTTATCTAAAATGTGTAAAGTTTCAGATTACAATGTAGCAGTGAGATCTCTAAAACCTAGGGGTCTCACTTTTGGAATTAACACCGAGATCTAACTAAAATGTTTTGGTTTCTTATTGAAAGATTTTTATATATAATTACATTTATGATAAAAATAGTTAATTTATCAAAAAAAGATAAAAAAAATCGATTGATTTTAAACAACTTAAATTTCAATATTCATGAAAATGAATTGCATGTTTTTTTGGGCAAAAATGGTGCTGGAAAAACAGTTACTTTAGGAATAATTTGTGGATTAGATTCAGAATTTTCTGGAAAAATTTTAAAAGATAATGTAGATATTTACAAATCAAATAAAACTAATAATTATTTGTTTGTTCCAACAGATATTAGATTTCCAAATCATTTAAAAGTTATTGATTTAATTAAATTTTATGTGAATGAAATTTTTGAATTAGAAACAAATGAATTATTTATAAATGAAACATTAAAAGAATTCCATTTAGATGAAAGAAAGGACTATCTTCCTAAAAAATTATCTTCTGGAGAAAAAAGAAAATTAATGCTATTAATATCTAAATTAGTAAAACCAAAATATTTATTCTTAGATGAACCAGAAGCTAATCTAGATCCTTATTCAAGAAATGAATTATTTAAACTTTTGAATATGTTAAAAAAAGAAGGAACTTCAATTTTCGCATCATCTCACTTAATATCTGAAGAATTGCAAGATATAGATAGAATAACAATTTTGCATAACAAAACTATCGTTCTAAGTGAAAAAGTAAAATCAGCAAAAAATTTAAAAATTATTTTTGATAATTTTAAGAGAGGTGGTTATGACTAAAAAAATACTATCTCTAACTTTTAAGTTTAATAAGAAAAACAAATGAGTATATATTGGTTTATCACTTTCTTTTATAATCAGTTTTATATTTTGTTCTTTGTTCTTATTTGATAATTATCTTTTTTATAATTATTTTTGAATGATTTTTCTATTGGATTTTATTATAGTTTGTGTGTCAACATTATTTATTCTGCATTTAACATTTGTATCAAACCAAAAATCGATATATGAAAACACATTAAATTGTAGATATTTTAATAAACCTAAAATTGTTTTAGCTTGGTCAATATATTCATTTATTTTATTATCCGCATTTTCATTATTAAAGTCTTTTGCAATAAGTTCATTGCATTTATATAGAGACACGAATATAAAAAGTTTTCTACTTTATTTTATAGGCTATTTTCTAAGTAATTTATTGATAATCATTTTTATTATTTTAGTTTTTGCAAGTTTTATATTTATAACAAAATCTTATAAAAAGTCTCTCGTCATTGCAACTTGTATATTACCTTTTTTTACTGTTGTGTCTTTATCATCAAAAACAATAGAAGCGCGAGCAAATAAAAAGGTAGAAATAAACAAGGATATAATAGTTTCTGGTGACAAGTATTACTTTTTATCAGATGATGAGATTAAAAGTAAATATAATTTGAACTTAATTTCATCTATATATTTTTTACCCAAAAATACTATAAATAAGTACTTTGATGAGAATTTCTTGACTTATAAAAATAATTCAGATACAAAAAATTATATATTCTCAACATTCAATTTGTCTATTCTAAAAAATAATAAAAAATTTGACAAAGATAAATTTAGAATTTATCATAACGATGGTGAGTTTTTTATAAAAATGAGTACAAATGAATTGGCTAATTATTTATATAGCAAATTAAAAAAATATTTTGAATCAGGTGGAGTTAATTTAGATAAATTACTTAAAAAAATAAAATCTAATATATGAATAAAAAACAACTTTACTGGAAATGAATACAATTTAGTAATGCATTTACTTGGCAAAGATGATTTTAATTTTCAATACTTGCAAAGAGACTGAAATGATAATTTATGAAATGCTGCAAAATTAAAGTCAAATTTAAACAGTATGTTCAAAATTAATTTCTTTGATTTTTTAAATCATTTATACAGATCAAATCAAACAAAATTTAACACCACAATTAACATGGCTGAATTTTATATTGTTAAAGATAATAATTTAATAAAATACTTAGATTCAAATAGTAAAATAACTGATTCAGATTTAAATTTTATTAGCGAAAAAATGGTGAATTTTGTTGGTGATAAAGTTATTATTGATTTTAATAAATATGCACAAAGTGAACTTGAAAATTCAATAACAACAACAATTACTAAATTCAATTTATATTTTCCTGAAATAGATTCAAAAGAAAAATGAAAAAATCTTGTTTATAGTTCTTCAAATCATTTGTTCATTATTAAACAAACAATTGATAAAATGAATGAACTTGTATCTAATTTAGGAAATTATCAAGCGTTTAAATTTGAAGAAAACGTAAATCCCAAAAACTTTTATGACAATACAAAAATAATAAAACTAAATAATTTGACATATGACCTGATAAACTTATTTTTAATAACATTTGTTATTTTAACACTCAGCATTTTGCCAATAATATTTACTTTTAAAAGGAGAAAACATGAATAGAAATTAAAAATTAATTTACTATCTATTTCAACAATAATGATGGGGGCATCATTTGTTGTCGCATCATCTTGTGGTTCTAAAGAACAAGAGCAAGAAAAAGTTTTAAGTGATAATGAATATGTTGAGAAACACTCTATAACAAGAGACACAAATATTAAGGAAACAAGATATATTAGTCAAAATGTAAACAAAGTTTTTGACAACCACATACAATTAGAAAATTTTGTTAAAAATAATATAAAATCTGTTGATTTGAAATTTTTAAAAAACTCAAAAAAATTTGATGATATAAATAAAAATAATCCACAATTTATGTCCAATTAAGAGCTTTCATATTTTGATTTTAGCAAGTCAACAAGTAACGAAAAAATGCCGATATTTTTAGGACGAAACGGGAAAGTTTTTACTTCATTAGAAAAAGCAAGAGATTCATATTTTAATATAAATCAAGTTTACAAATTAGGCAATATTTATGCAAACAGTAAAGAGGAACTTTACAATTTCATTTTAAATAAATCAGTAAATAATAAAGATTTTTTGATAGAAGTATTAAATGAAATAAAAAGCAAATTGAATTTTAATTCACCTAACGCAACTATTACAGAATTTTTCAAAAGTCCAAGCGGACAAATTACAAGTTTTAAAAAAGAAGACCTTAAAGATGCAGACAAAAAAAGCAGAATTGAAGATTACATTAAAAATGTTGCAAAGAAATATGTAATCTATTATGATGAAGAAAATAATCCTCACTTAAAAGCGGTTGAAGATTATATATTTGATAGAATATCAAACTCTGAATTTATTAAGAGTAAAATCACTAGAATTAATTCTAATAAAGGATATAACAAATATTATGTAGACAATTCCAAAGATGATGAATTTACTTTGTATGGGCCAAGAATTTTAGAGACTCCTTTTGAAAATATTGAAGAAATAACTGATACAACTAAATGAAGTTCAACAAATAATCATTCTAAAGAAGAAATATTTAATTGATTAAAAATACAAAAGATGAACAGTATTGTCACATCACTTTTCAAAATTGTGTATTTTAATGAAAACATAAAGAAAAATGTTGAAATTACACCATTTACACCTATAACAATAAATGTTGAAAAAGATCATTTAAACAATTTCAAAAAATGTACCAAAAACTTTTGTTTTGAAGGCACTAACCTATACGATTATTTATATAACAAATATGATCTTTTAGCAAAAGGAAAGAATCTAATTTTCTTTCTAGTTTTATATATTATATGTTGCGGGTTTAACAAAATTATAGAATATAAAGCAAATCAAAAAGTGGTTGATGAATATAAAACATATTTTAAAATGATCATAAATGACATTAGCAAAATTTTTGCATCATTATTACCAAAATATTTCATTCATGAAGGAATTAGTGAATCAGAAAACTCAGATAATCAAGTAAATATATCAAAAATTTGAGATATAACAAACGGGGAATTTGACTTAAATTCAGATTCAAATATATTGATTGCTAAATTATTGAAATATAAAATAGCATGCAATTTTTTGGATGTAATTGCAAGTGGCATATTTAATGCAGTATATAGATTTTCAAGTGAAGATTATGATCCAGAATCTCTCATTTTTCCTGAATATGCAATATATGATAATTATGAACATTATTTTGAAATTTATAGTTTAAAGCGATTTAAAAAACCAGTTTTTTCAAAAAATTATGACAAATTTACTAAACAATCATATGATACTAACAACAGCTTACAAGAATGATTTTTAGAAAAGTTAATGTCGACAGTAAAAAACAACTTTGATAATGTGAATGAATTAGTAAAAGATATTCTTCTAAATAATGAAGATTTATTAAACAAAGATAAAAGTTTTTGATTATTAAACTATTATAATAATGAAAAGCTTCAAAATGAAAATTTATTTACTTTTATATGTAGAAAATTTATCACTATTCATCAAAAATATGAACAAATGAAAAAAGATTTGTTGCCAGTAGAAAAAAAATCATTTGCTAAATATTTATTATATGCTTTCATAGAAATAGATAATATAGTTAAAAAAGGTAGTTGGTCAAGCAAAGTTAATCTTTTAGTAGAAACTACAAAATATATTCATTCAATAATAGATGCAAAAGCAGCAGCATTAGAAATAGCTTTAAATGTTGTCGGAGGTCCAGTTTCTGCTTTTGGTGGTTTATTGTCTAACTTTTATGTTAAATTTTACAAAGCATTATTTGGTGAATTTAGCCAATTTAACTATAAATACGTTGTCAATGCAGGAGATAAAGGTAATGTCGATTATATATGGAATGGTGGATTGCGTTATGTTGGTTTATTTCATTGAATAAATGTTGAGTCTGGAATACAACATGCTAAAATATTACCACCTGTAAAAATAATGGACGGTTATACTGAAAGTTTTTATTACTTCAATGGTAAAAAATATAACTTTGTTGATATAGATTTATTAAAAAGAGATGTTGTAAATTACTATTTAAAAGGAAACAACAAAATTATAAACAACTTATTAGAAAAAGATGAAGCTGAAAAGAACATAAAAATTATTTACTCATGAGACAAACAATTAGAACAAAAAATTTCATTTAATGATTATAATAACCCAAAATTTTTAAGAAAATATAATTCTTGAGCTAAAAATGATGGGTTTAATATAATTGAAGCAAATTTTGGTGAACATGAAGATTCTTGATTTTCGTCATTAGTTAATTATAAAAACGGCACACCATTTAGCTTAGCAAAAGAAACAGACGATATAAAAGACATTTTAAATTCAATTAAACAAGCGATCGACATTTTGAATCCTATTTATTATTCAAAAAAACCAATAGAAACAGAAGATGGTTACACCGACAAGCTATTTCCTATTGATCAATTTGATCCAACAAAAAAAGCTTTTGAAGACAAAAAAATACTAGCAAATATTTATAATGAAGATCCATTAAAAAATTGCTTTTTATATTCAGAAATAGGAAACTTTAATATTCAAAGCGATTTGTTAAAAAATAATAGAAACAAATTTATTCCATTTTTAAATTCATTGAATATAAGAACAAAAGAAGTTTCAAATATATCATTTTTTAATAATTCAAATTATCAAGATATGGAATTGTTGCAAACAAAAACACTTTATTATTTTGATTATAAAAACAATAAATACTTCTTTACAAATTTAGACAAAGCGAGAAATTATTTTATCAATGTTATTATTAACCCAAAAATGGAATTATATAATTTAACCAAAAGAACCAAAATTATATTTATGAATAAAGAGTTCTGTACATTGAATGAAGCAGTATCTTGATACAAAAAGAATAATAAAAGAGGCGAAAATGAAAATTAAAAAATTATTTTTATCTTTAATTCCAACAGTTGTTTTGATTCCATCATGCAATAATTCAGCCTCTATGAATTATTATATGCAAAACAATAATTTAAAAAACGCAAGCAAATATGAAATTAATTTAGAAGGACAAAAATACCAATATACTGATATTGAATCATTTATGTCTAATTTAATAAATAGTAATAAAATAAAAGTTGAAAACAAATTAGTAATAGGCAAAAAGAAAAACAATAGTTCAAATAAAATTCTAGATTCTACTATTTTTTATAATTTCGACCCAAATAAACTTAAAAAAGTTTATCAAAATAAATTCCAAAAAACGGTTTATTCAGTTGATGAAGTAATAGAATCGTTTAGAGAAGAAAGCTCATATATTAAAAAATATCTTTTTGCCAATAAAGAATTTGATTCAGAAGAAAAAGTAAAACAGTATATAAAAACTCAACTTAAAAACGGTTTTAATAAATATGTTTATTATTCTAATAATGGGAAAAAATATAATGCTATGAATTGGCAAGATTCATTAGAATTGCTAAAAGATAAATATAATAAAGATAACAATGTGTTTTATCCTATTTTTGATAACAACAATAATGTAATTTATAATAATTTACTTAATTATGAAACAATGAATTCTATTAGTAAAAAAATTCTTGAAAAGTTAATGAAGTTTAAAGTAGAAATAAAATTTGGTTTAGATCTCAATGATGAAAAGTCTTATGACTACAATGAAAAGGATTTAGGTTTTAAAGTAAATGTAAAAAATAATAAATGAAATGTTTATGATGGCAATAAATTGCGCAGAACATTCAATTTAAATGAATTTTACAAATTTTATAAAAATGGAATGAAAAATCATAACGGTTTTTGAGATGCAACTTCAAAAAATGTTGAAAATTATTATGACCACGAAAAAGGAAGATTTGAAGATTGAACTTGGATTGTAAAAGCCAACATATTAAATTTATTTGATACAGAAAATGTCGAATTAATTTTCAATGATATAGCGATGAATAAACCGTATGTAGGCACTATTTGATTAATTGATGCAAATTATACGATTCATAAAAAATTAAAAGTCAAAACATTTGTTGGATATGAAAAAGAGCACTATTATTCAAGACCAGTTAATTCATTTGGGCCAAGAATTAAGGCTTATTATGACCAAAAGAGCACATTTGAAGAATTAAACAACATTGACATTAACAATTTCTTTTCTACTTATCAAATTTCAAATAATAATTTTGATTCGTTATCAATTGAAGAAAAAGAGCAAATTGTTACAGTTTATAAAAAATATATAGAATATATTCTTAAAAATGATGAATGTTTAAATCAAATAAAAAATTATAATGTCATAACTTTTGATAGTTATATGAATAAAAATTTGATAATAAATGGTAATGACTATTCAAAAAAAATTGATTTAGACAAAATAGATTGAGATGATTATAAACCAATTAATTTGAATAAAATATGAGAAGAATTTGATTTTAGTTTTTCAAAAATAAATGATATTAAATTAAATAACAAATATATTTATGATAAATTTTATGCAATTACAGGAAATATTGGATTAATAAATGATGATAAAAGTCAAATTTTAACTGCCAACAACCGAAATTGTTCTTTATATGAAAAAAATAAAAATTCTAATATTTCAAATTTGATTTTTCAAAGAAAAACATGTATAGAATTTTTAAACAAAATAATTTCTTCTAAATCATTTCCAAGTGCTTCTGAACCCGAAGACAAACAAAAACTTTTAAAAGAAATTATTGAAGAACATAAGAATAAAAACAAATTAAATAATAGCTTTTTTGAAAATAATTTGCCCTTACTTATTAATGATAAAAACATTGAATTATTTTCTTTCTATTCAAATAATAATGTTGACATCTTATCAAAAAGATATTCAATACCTTCTAACATACTACTTGAGTTTCCAACTTTTTATTCTAAAGATGATTATGAAAATAACATAGCTCTTTATTTTGACGAAAATTGACACCCTGCATATATTTATCGTTTATCTTCATATACCTTAGAAAATAATGAAGAATTTCCAACAAAGGAAATACTTGATGGGAATTTGAGATATTTACTTAGTAATCAATTAGGGTATAAAGAAGATTTAGTTGCATATGATAATAAAGGTGTAGTAGAAATAATTAACAATGACATTTTCAATGTGTTTGTATTGAAATTTGAAGGCAATGAGTTTTCATTCCTGAGTTATAATGATGCAATTTCATTTTTAAAAGATTACATAATAACAAGATCAAAATTAATATAAATTTAAGATGGCAACATCTTATTTTTATATACAGTATATAACACTTTGTTTTTAAAATAACCAAAATAATATAAAATTAAAACACTATGGGATTTTTTGGATATTTAAAAGAAAAACTTTTTGGTTGAAAAAAGAAAAAAGAAGAAAAGAAAGCAGAAAAAGTTGTTGCTAAGCAAAAAGAATTAGAAGAAAAAGCACAATTAGAATTAATAACTTCAAAGAAGCTTGATAAATATGCTACAGGTCTCTCTAAATCTTCTTCTCTAGGTAAACAAATTTTCAACCTTCAAAATAAACATAAAGAAATAAATGAAGAATTCTTCGATGAACTCGAAGAGATTTTAATCATGAGTGATATTAATGCTAAATTAGTTTATGCAATTATCACACACATTAAAAACGAAGTTAGAGCTAGAGGTTTAAAAGATACTAAAGATATAGGTGAATTAGTTGCTGATCAAATGTTTGTTGTTTATACAAACAAAAGTATTGTTGATACAACTTTAAATTATCAAGACGGGAGATTAAATATCTTTATTTTTGTTGGAGTTAATGGTAGTGGTAAAACAACTTCAATTGCTAAAATAGCCTATAAATATATAAAAGAAGGAAAAAAAGTTTTAATTGCTGCAGGCGATACTTTTAGAGCTGGTGCAGTAGATCAATTAGGTGTGTGAGCAGAAAGAGTAGGCGCTCCTATTGTTAAACCTGTTAAAGAAGGAGTTGATCCTTCATCAGTAGTTTATGAAGCTCTTGAAAAAGCACAAAATGAAAAATATGACTTATTATTAATAGATACAGCTGGTAGATTACAAAATAAAGTCAACTTGATGAAAGAACTTGAAAAAATGTATGGCATTATTGCTAGATTTCAAGATAAAGCGCCACATGAATGCTTATTAGTTTTAGATGCAACAACTGGTCAAAATGGAGTTAGCCAAGCTAGAAGTTTTAAAGAAGTTGCGGCTCCAACTGGAATTATATTAACTAAAATGGATGGAACTTCTAAAGGTGGAATTGTACTTTTAATTAAAGACGAATTTGATTTGAATGTTAAATATATTGGACTTGGCGAAGGGCTAGATGATCTTCAAGAATTTGATTTAGATAACTTCATTTATGAAATGACAAAGGACTTAATTGTAAATGAATAAAGATATTAAAGATATAGAAAATAGAGAGCACTTATTAGAACTATTTGATAAATTTAATTCATTTTTAACTCAAACACAAAAACAAGCTTTTCAATTATATTTCATTGAAGATCTTTCTTATTCTGAAGTTGCCAACATTACAGCAACCACCCGTTCTGGAGCTTATGATAGTGTGAATAAAGCAATTAAAAAATTACTAGATATTGAAGCAAAAATGCAATAAATTAATACCATAAAACTGGTATTTTTTTATTATAAAATATGGAATTGTGTGAAATTTTACCAAAAAAAATATGGAATTGTGTGAAAAAACACATTTTTTATATATAATAAACATGAGGCAAATATGGCTTTATTAAAAAGAAAAATTGATAAATTTTTACAAGATTGAAAATTAAATAAAGAACGAAAACCTCTTATTATAAAAGGAGCTCGTCAAATTGGCAAAACGACATCTATTTTAGATTTTGCAAAAAATAATTATGAAAATGTTGTTTATATAAACTTTATAAGTGATTTAAGATATCAAGGTTGTTTTCAAAAAGGCTTTGATGTTGAGACAATTGTTAAAGAGCTTAGTTTTGTAAATCCAAATTTTCAATTTGTAAAGAATAAAACAATAATAATTTTAGATGAAATACAAGCATATCCGGATGCTTCAACATGTCTAAAATTTTTCGCGTTAGATAAAAAATTTGATGTTATATGTTCAGGATCTTTATTAGGTATTCAATATCAATACATTACCAGCAATAGTGCTGGATACAAAAATGAATATACAATGCAATCTTTAGATTTTGAAGAATTCTTATGAGCAAATGGATATAATGAAAAACAAATAAAGCAAATTTTTAACAATATGAAAGAACTTAAACCTTTCAGCGAAAATGAATTAAAAGTGTTATTTGAAAAATTTAATGACTATATTATTGTTGGAGGAATGCCAGAGATTGTTAAAAATTTCATAAAGCAAAAAAATTTTTCAAATATTTTAAATCAACAAAAAGAATTACTTGAAGTTTATAAGCAAGACATTGGTAAATATGCAGAAAGTTTGGATAGATACAAAATTTTAAAAGTTTATGAAAGTATTTCTCCATTTTTAGGTAAAGAAAACAAAAGATTTATGTTTTCAAAAGTTGAACATAATGCAAGGTTTAGAGATTATTTTTCAACAATGGAATGATTAAAAGATAGTGGCTTAATTAATATTTCATACTTATTAAATAATGTAGAATTTCCATTTTTAGCTAATTATGATTCAAACCAATTTAAAATTTATCACCATGACACTTCTTTATTAATAGCTTCTTTAGATAAAGAAACACAAGATGATTTAAGAATTAAAAAAAATTTAAATACTTATAAAGGCGCTATTTATGAAAACATAGTAGCTGAATCATTAAAAAAACAAGAATATGATCTTTTCTATTGAAAGAATCCAAAAAGCACTATTGAAATTAATTTTATAGTTAGAGATATTGATTATATAGTCCCTTTAGAAATTAAATCTAATAATAAAAAAGCAACAAGTCTTAAAAACTTTTTAGAATTATTCAAAAATAAAAATGTTAAATATGGAATTAAATTTGCTAACAGCAACATCGGATTTAAAAATAATATTTATACCTTTCCATACTTTTGTATTTTTATGCTAAGAGATTTTTTAAAAGATTTAGCTTTAAAAAGAAAATAAAAAAGCCATTTAAGGTTTCCAATTTAATTGAGGGTGAGAAATCGCTCTTTTTTATCTTTTTTCAATTATTAACATTTTATGAAAGTTTAGTTCATCGCCTTTATTTGCTCTATAAAGCGTTTCACTGATGCAATCAAAAACTAAACATTTTCTTTTTACGATATATTCTTTATTATCATTAAATAATGTAATTCTAGTTTTTTTATTGTAAAAAACAATACAATCTTCCTTATAATATCTATTCATTGATGTAGATGAATTTTCATTGTTAATTTTATTTAAATCTTTAAAATTTTTTACTTCAGTTTTTTTAGTATTAACTGATATTTCTAATAATCTTAATTCATCGTCTGAAGTATAAGCAGAGTGTACAAAGTCATTATTAAAATTAATAAAAGATCTATTTTTTAAATTTATTTTTTTAAAACAATTTTTTTCCAAAACATCTGTTTTATAGTTTTTTAAGCCAAAAAGACCATAAGATGAATTGTTTGTTGTTAAAACATACCAAGCTTTAGATGATTTTTCATTTTGTTCATTTTTTAAATAACTTATTTTCATTAATTCATTCTTTTTATTTAAGGTATGCAAAACTATTTGAGGTTCATATTTATCTAATTCAAAAATTTTACTGTTACCAAAATTTGTTAAGTGTTCATTGTAAGAAATTTTGTTATTAGCTTCAAAATTTTTCTCATCTTTAATGTCATAAAGAATTCTATCAATTGATAAACATTTTTTGCTTACTTCATCAATGTAAAAATGTAATTCTGGAACTTTTCTTCAATTTAAACTTTTAGCCAAAATTGTTCTAATGTATCCAGAAGCATTTTGTAAAGCTTCTAATCCTCTCTTTTCATTTTCGCTAAATGACATATAGATTTTTACATGTGATAAATCACCTGATAATTCGCAATCAACCAATGTAGGATTAATAATATTTGTATTTGTTAAATCATTTGTTATTATTTCTGCTAATAATGTTCTAATTTGTGATTCTCTTCTTAATGTGTTTATACTTTTAGGCATAATATCTCCTTTATTCGCTATGAGCTTTATCTATTAATGATCAATTTTTAATAAGTATTCTTGCTTTTTTAAGTTTACTTGTATTTTCCTTATTATGCTCTAAAACAGCTTCAAATAATAAATCGGTAATTAACATTTGAGCTATTTTTGAACTTGAAGGAACTAACATAGTTGAACTTTGAATTTTGTGATATCTTAATTTAACTGCAATTAATTTATCTTCTTCTTGGCTAGAAGTTAAAACAATAATTGGCGCTTTTTGTTTTTTAGCTTGCTCGATAACAAAGTGAGCTTCCATTGTTTGTAAATTATTTGAGTAAACAATTACAACATCATTTTCAGTAACATGAGCTAAGGATGGAAAGAAAATATGAAAGTCACTATGAGCTATAACAGGTTTACCAATTTTTAATAAATTAGAAACTAAATTCATTGATATTCTTTGACTTGAACCACAACCGTGAATATAAATGTTTTTTGATTTATTAATTATTTCAGCTGCTTTGTTAATATCTTTTAATAGATCTTCATCATAAACATTATCTATTGCATATCTATGACTGGCTGCAATAAATTTATAGTCATTATCTACTTCATTGTCATTTCAAATAGTAGGATAAGTTTTTTCAAATTCTGTTAATTTGTTATTTATTGAAGCAATAAAAGTGCGATAGTCTTTAAAACCATATTTACGAATAAATCTAGAAACTCCCGCATCACTTGATTCAGTATTTTTAGCTAACTTATTTTGTGAAAAGTTAAAATAATTACCTTCAAAATTATTAATAAAATCTCGAATTCTTTTTTCACTTTTAGTTAATTCAACTGTATCATCCATTAATGGACGGCTTATTATTCTTTTGTCATTATTTTTCATAATTGTAATTATATTAAATTTTTTTAAAACTTATATTAAGCGTGGTTATAATAAAAAATTTATTTTTTAATTATGCTTACATTTATTAGTTTTGATAGTATCTAAAACATTTTATTTTTTTGTTTTGTATTTTTATATTTTATATTAAAATAATAAAGCAATAAGCTTGGGTGTCAAGTATTTGCACTTGACAGCAAGTTAAGTTATTGATAAAAAGAAAAATAAGGAGAAAAACCACAATGGTTAAAATTAGATTAAAGAGATTAGGAAGCAAATTTAATGCTTGCTACAAAATTGTGGCTGCTGACTCACACGCTCCTAGAGATGGGAAATATATTGAAGCATTAGGCCAATATAATCCACACTCAAAGGAATTTGTTTTAAATGAAGAAGCAACACAAAGATGAATTGACAATGGTGCTCAATTAACTCAAACCGTTTTCAATTTATTTAGACAACACAAATTAAATGTTAAATTCATGAACAACGCACACAAAGAAGCTACAAAAGCACAAGAAGTTAAAAAACTTGCAGCTAAACCAGCTACAAAACCTGCTTCAAAATCAACTGCTCCTAAAAAAGTAGTTGCTGACAAAAAAGTTGCAACAAAAGCAGCAACAACTAAAACTACAAAAGCTGCTGCTAAACCTTCAGCTAAAACTGTTCGTAAAACTACAAAAAAATAGTTATATCTAGATTATGAAAATAAATTTTTTAACTCTTTTTTCAAATTACTACAAACCATTTGTAGAAGAATCAATTATTTCAAAAGCTATTGAAAAGAAATTGATTGAAATTAATGTAGTTGATTTTAGACTTTTCAGCAAAGATAAACATCACAAAGTTGATGATGAAATTTTTGGTGGAGGTCATGGAATGCTCCTGCAAATAGAACCTATTGATTTAGCACTTGATTCTCTTAAAGAAAGAGGAGGTTACAAAATTCTTGTAACTCCTCAAGGAAAGAAATTTGATCAACAAATTGCTAATGAATTAGCTAAGAAAAAAGAAATAACTTTTATTTCTGGTCGCTATGAAGGCTTTGATGAAAGAATAGTAGACCTTGTTGATGAAGAAATTTCAATTGGTGATTATGTTTTAACCGGAGGCGAATTACCTTCAATGGTAATGGCAGACAGTATCATAAGATTAGTTCCTGGCGTAATAAGAGAAGAAAGTTATGCTAATGATTCATTTCAAAATGAAGGTTTGTTAGATTATCCTCAATACACTAGACCAAGAGTGTACAAGAGCAAAGCTAAAAAAGAAGCTTTAATAGTGCCTGAAGTTTTAGTTAATGGAAATCATGCAGAAATTGAAAAATGGAAAAAAGAAGCTCAATTAAAAAAGACAAAGAAAAATCGTCCAGATATAATCGAAAGGATTAAAAATGAGAAATAAATTAATCGAATTAGTAGAATCAAACCAATTACGTACAGACTTCCCAGAATTCAGAGTTGGAGATAATGTTAAAGTTCACGTTCGTATTCGTGAAGGTGAAAAAGAACGTATCCAAATTTTTGAAGGTTTAGTTATTAGCAAAAAAGAATCAGGTACACGTGAAACATTTACAGTTAGAAAAATTTCTTTTGGTATAGGTGTTAATAGAACATTTCCATTACACTCACCTATGATCGCTTCAATTGAAGTTGTTCGTTCAAATAAAGTACGTCGTGCAAAACTTTACTACATGAAAAACAGAAGTGGTAAAAGTGCTCGTCTTAAGGAAATTAAACGTACAAAATAATTTAACTTTTATTAATAATCAAGTAGCTCAGAAGGCTACTTTTTTTGCTGTTTTATAAGCTTTTTAGTAAAAAAAGCAAAATAAAATTTGTGCCTTTAACACAAATAATATTGATGTTTATAACAATTCATTATTTATTTTTATATTTACTTGATAAAAAACTCAGCCATCAATTCTAACATGAATTAGGTCGCCATCTAAATTATGACTTAATGAAGCATTTCTTTTCTTAAAAACATTTAATTTATCTACAGTTTTACCATCAACTAAAAGTTCAATATATGAAACTCCAACCAATACTTCAATAGTTTTATCTTTATAGTTAACAACTTTATAATTAGTTCCAATACTAAAATTAATAAATCAAATTGTTATTATGAAAAAAACAGCTGATATGATAATGGCTATTATTGAACCAATTGAATTTTTAGTTGTAACAACTATATGAATTATTGGAAATAATGCTCCAGCTAATCCAATACTTATAAAAAGAAATATTAAACTAGCAATTATCATTCCTGTACGTTTCTTTTTAAATTTTTTTCCTTTTTCAGACATATGTCCTTTCTTTATTAAATAATGTTTTTTGTAATTATTTATGATACTTTTTATTATTAATGATCATAAATGAACGATAGATTTGTTCAGCTAACATAACTCTAAACAATTGATGTGGCCAAGTTAATTTTGAAGAATTAATTTTCATATTGCATTTAATTAATTCTTCATTAACTCCATCACTGCCGCCAATTATAAAGGTTAAATTAACATTGTTATTAACTATTTCGCTTAATTCAACTGAATCTAAACTTTTTCCTTTTAATGAAGCATAAATAACAAAACTATTATTATCAACATAAGAATTAATTAATTTTGTTTCCTTGTCTTTCTTGACTTCGATATTTTTTTCCTCACTCAATTCTTTTACTTCAACAACATTTAATTCAGCAAAATGACTTATGTTTTTAGCATATTGATTAAATAAAACTTTAAATTCTGGACTAAGTGAACCAACTGCAATTATTTTAATCTTATGCATTATTCTTTTTTCTTGTAGTTTCTAAATAAAACATAAGCATTTGAATATCAGCTGGATTAATGCCACTGATTCTACTTGCTTGGCCGATTGTTGTTGGTTTAACTTTGATTAATTTTTGTTTAGCTTCTGTAGCAATATTATTAATTTTGTTGTAGTCCAAGTCTTCTGGTATTTTGTAATTTTCTAGTCTTACAGCTTTATTAGCATCACTTTTTTGTTTTTCAATATAACCATGAAGTCTAACCATTGTTGTTAATTCTTCTAGGTATGGAAAATCAGGAATGATATCATAAGGATCAACTGCAGGACGAGCTAAAGTTTGTAATAATGAGATACCTGTTGTGATTCCATATTTTATAGCCACAGGATCTTTTGAAGAAAGATAAGTAGTATGAAGTCTTTGAATTTCTTGGTCAATTAATTCATATTTTTTAATAACCTTTTGATATTGATGTTTGTCAATTAAGCCTATTTTATAGCCATATTCGGCTAAACGAATATCAGCATTATCATTTCTTAAAAGTAATCTATATTCAGCTCTTGAAGTTAGCATTCTATAAGGTTCTTTAGTTCCTTTAGTAACCAAATCATCAATTAAAACTCCTATATAAGCATGGTTTCTTAAAATAACTATACCATCTTTTTTTTCTAAGTTTAAGGCTGCATTAATACCTGCAATTAAACCTTGAGCAGCAGCCTCTTCGTAACCACTAGTTCCATTAATTTGACCTGCAGTATAAAAATTTTTAATGATTTTAGTTTCTAAAGTAGGTTTTAATTGCAAAGGATCAATTGCATCATATTCAATAGCATAAGCATACTTTTGAATCTTACATTTTTGAAGACCAGGAATACTTCTAATCATTAGTTCTTGGACTTCAACTGGCATTGAAGTAGAGAGCCCATTAACATAAGTAATTGAACCATCAGCAGTTTCAGGTTCGAAGAAAATTTGATGTCTTTCTTTTGAAGGAAACTTAACAATTTTGTCTTCAACTGAAGGACAATAACGAGGGCCAATACCTTTGATTATTCCTCCATACATAGCACTTTTAGTTAAATTTTCTTCTATTATTTTGTGAGTTTCAGGAGTTGTATAAGTTAAGTAACAAGCAATTTGACGAGGTAATTTTACATTTGATCTAGATGAAAATGATAAGTTAGTATCACTTAATACTTCTTGTTCTACTTGCGAGTAGTCAATTGAATCTGAAAAGATTCTTGGAGGTGTTCCAGTTTTAAGTCTTTGAATTATAAAACCATGTTCTTTTAATGAAGCACTTAATTTAGGTGTAGTTTTTTCATTATCAGGTCCACTGATTTTAATAACATCTCCTCTAAGAATTCTACTGTCCATATATGTTCCAGTAGTTACAACACAGACCTCAGCTTCAACTATATCGCCATTAGCTAGTTTAATTCCTTTAAATTCTTTTTTACTATTTACTAATATTTCTTCAGCTATATCTTCAATAAGATCTAAGTTAGGTTCTTTTAACACGTATTCTAAAGCTATCTTCATGTATTTTTCTTTGTCAATTTGAGCTCTAAGTGCTCTAACTGCAGGACCTTTTGATTGATTAAGCATTTTCAATTGGATCATGCTTAAATCAGCCCAAAGTCCTTGCATTCCGCCTAAGGCATCTATTTCTCTAGTTATGATTCCTTTGGCTGGTCCACCAATTGAAGGATTACATGGCATCATACCTAAACGTTCCTTATTTAAAGATATCAAAACAGTTTTATGATTTTTGTGTGCTAAGGCAAAAGCAGCTTCTAAACCAGCGTGCCCTCCACCTATAACAACAGCATCATATTTATGTACATTATTACTTTTCTTATTCATAGTTCTTATATTTTAGTTTATTTTTTAAAAAAATATATTATAATAATAAAGCAATTTTAATGGCGGATGTGGTGAAGTGGTCTAACACAGCGGGTTGTGGTCCCGTCATTCGAGGGTTCGAATCCCTTCATCCGCCCCATTTTTTTTATTCCTTTTTTCATATTTTTTTCATAAATTTTAAATAATTAAAATGCTGCTTATTTTACTAATTTAGCTATAAAACAGAGTTATTAGTCAAAACACGGTCAAAAATATTTTATTAATTAAATTTAAAAATTTAAATAATTCAATATAATTAAATATCAAACTTAAGGAGAAAAATATGAAAATAGGAAATTATAAAGTTGCATTACAAGCAATCGAAAAATATAAGAATATTATTATTTTTCATCACATTAGACCAGATGGTGACTGCTTAGGATCACAAGCTGGTTTAGCAGAATTAATAAAAAAGAATTATCCAAAGAAAAAAGTTTTTACAGTTGGAGATAATGTTCATACTTTTGATTTTATGAGTTACCACTATGACCCAATTGAAACGGTTGATTTTAAAAATTCATTAGGTATTGTAGTTGATGCTTCAAGTAGTGATCGGATTCAAGATGGACATTTATTAGTAGAAAAAAAATGTACAGCTGCTTTAAGAATTGATCACCATCCAAATGGTTCAGATATCGAATATGATTATTTATGGATCGATGAACACTATGTAGCTGCGGCTGAAATGGTGGCTATGTTAGCTAAAAGTGCAAAATGAGAAATCACTAAAAAAGCTGCCGAACATATTTATTTAGGAATAAACACAGACTCAGGTAGATTCTTATATCCAGATACTTCTGCTAGAACATATAAATTAGTAGCTCACTTAATTGAAAAAGGTGGTTTAGATTCTCAATGAATCTTAAGAGAATTAAACAAAAGAAGTTCAAGAGATATTAAATATACAGGCGAAATTCTTTCAGGATTCAAACAATCGGGCAGAGTTCTATATTTTGAAGTAACAAAAGAAATTATGGATAAATATGGCATGAATGATTTAGAAGCCGCAATATTTGTTAATGAATTAGCAAACATTGATGACAATTCTTGTTGAGCATTCTTTATTCAGCTTGCTGATGGCACAGTTAGATGTAGACTTCGTTCAAATGGTCCATTAGTTAATAATGTTGCTAGATTGCACAATGGTGGCGGTCATGATAATGCTGCAGGTTGCTCAATTAATTCTTGAGATGAAGTACCAGTAGTATTAAAAGAATTAAATGACTGCATTAAAGAATGAGAGGCAAAATAATGGGACACATGAAAATTGGTAGCTTAAAAGAAGCAACAAAATTAATTAAAAAATATGACTCAATAGTTATTTTTCATCACATTAGACCAGATGGTGACTGCTTAGGATCACAAGCTGGTTTAGCAGAATTAATTAGAGCTAATTTTCCAGAAAAGAAAGTTTACACAGTTGGCGATAATGAAGGTATGTTTCCATTTTTAAATCTTAAATATGATAAATGTCCTTCAGATAATGTACTTAAAAAATCTTTAGGCATTATTCCGGATGCAAATGGTAAAGAAAGAATTCAATGTCGAGAAATTTTAGATAAAAACTTATTTGCTGAAACACTTAGAATTGATCATCATCCAAATGGTGATGACTTAGATAAATGTACCAGATGAGTTGAATCAGATAGAATTGCAGCAACTGAAATGGTAGCTGACTTAGCTTATACAAACAAATGAAAAGTAACAAAAAGGGCTGCTAATTGCATTTTCACAGGTATTGTTACTGATTCAGGAAGCTTTAGATATGGTGATACAAATGCCCGCACTCACCTTTTAGCTTCATATTTATATGAACAAGGTTTAGAGGCTGACAAAATATTCCTAGGTCTAGCAGCTACACCTTTAGACGATTTAAAAATTAATCAAACATTGTTAAATAATTTAAAAACAGTTGGTAAAGTTGCTTATACAACTATTGATTTAAAAACAACAAAAGCTTTAGGCAAAAAACCAAATCAAGTTGTTAGAGTAAATACAATTGGGAATATTATTGGTTATCCATTTTGGGTTCAATTCAATGAAGAAGAAAATGGCAATGTTAGAATTGAATTTAGATCAAGTGGTCCTTGTGTTAGAAATGTTGCAGTTAAATGAGGCGGCGGCGGCCACGAAAGAGCCTCAGGAGCTGTTATTAAAAGCTGAAAAGATTTAGATGCAGTTATTAAAGACTGTAATGCGGAAGTTGAACGTTGAGAAAGAGAAGGCAACGACAACCAAGAAAAATAATTTTAAGACTTGCACGAGTGCAAGTTTTTTTGTTGACTTAAAAATCTTGTGATATAATAAAACCATCAAGTGAATATTACAGAGTTGCAACTTGCAACTCTTTGTTATTTTTGTTGGAGGTTTCATGAATTGAAAAGAAATACTTGAAAAACAATTTGGAAGTCAAATTTTAGAAGCAAAAATTATTGAAGAAGATGACTTAAAATTGTTAGACATTAGTGTCAATTATCATGACTTAAATAAGGTTGAAGAAATATCAAAACAACTTAATGAATTTATAGATTCTAATTATCCATCTTTGGATATTGATTCATTATCAATACATTCTCCAGGTGTCGAATTAACCTATAAAACAGATGAATTAGGAAAACACATTGGAGAAATGTTAACTATAAAATTAAATAAAAGTATTGAAAAACAAGACAAATTTAATGGTAAATTATTAGAAGTTTTAGAAGGCAAAATTCAAATAAGTTGAAACAACAAAGGCCAATTTAGAAAAGTATTTATCGACAAAAATAACATAGTAAAAGTAGAAAAATATATAAAGTTTAATTAAGGAGAAAAAATGCCAAGAAAAAGTAAAACAGAAGCACAAGAAACTTTTAATGCAAGTAAAGCTTGATATCAAATTTTGATAGGTTATTTTGAAAAAGAAAAACTTCATATTGAAGAAGTTATCAAAATTTTTTCAGAAGAAACTACACGAATTATTAACAAAATCTTAGATCCAAATGCTGAAATAGTTTTTGAATTAGACAAAGAAAAACAAGAAGTTCACATTTTTAACAACAAAACATGTGTAACTAAAGATGAAGAATTATTGCTTGATCTTGAAAATCAAATAAGTTTTGTTGGATATAAAGAAGCAAAAGTAAGAATGCCTAAAGTTAAAGAAGATGATGAAATTAAATGAGAAATTGACTTAGGAGTATTAGACAAAAGCAAAAATCCTGAAGCTAAAAAATCATTAAAAATTATCAACTCATCAATTGCACAAGCTATTAAAACTCTTCAAAAGAAAATGGTTTTTGAACAATACTCAAGCAAAATTGGACAAACTGTTAAAGTTGTATTGAATTCAAAAAATTCAAATGGTTCATGAAATGTTCAAATAGTGAACAGTAATGTTAATGCATATTTACCAGCAGGATTAATTAGTACAAAAAGAAAAGCAAACCCAGGTCAATATTTTGATGTTGTTATTGAAAAAGTTTCAGAAGAAACAAAATTGAGTCAAATTGAAGTTTCATTAGACTCACCTAAAATTGTTTGAAATATTTTACAAAACAATATTCCAGAAATTGCTGAGGGTTTAATTGAAGTTGTTGATGTAGTTCGTCAACCAGGAGAAAGAGTTAAAGTTGCAGTTAAATTAGCAGAAGGCGCAAATCCTGATATTGATGTTAGAGGTTCAATTATTGGTGAAAATGGATCAAGAATTGATTTATTAAGTCAAAAATTAGATGGTGAAAAAATTGATGTTATTCTATATGATGAAGATATCAAAAAATATGTTGCTAACTCAATTAGTCCAATTCAAGCTGTTGATGTTATTTTAAAAGATGAAAGAGAAAACAAATATTTAGTTATTGTTGTTCCTGAACACTTAACACCTGCTATTGGTAAAAGAGGGGTTAATGCTTATTTAGCTTCAAGTTTAACAAAAGTTAAATTAGATATTATTTCAATAACTGATGCTAAAGCTCAAGGAATAATTTTTGATGAAACATTAGTTCCTACTATTAGTGCAACCATTAAAAAAGAAGGACCTAAAATTAGATATCAAAAATCTAACAATAATAGAAGATTTAATAAGAAACCTGCTAACAACATTTTTGCTCAATCATTTGATTCAATCGATGTTTCAAACTTTGATCAAGATATTGCTGCTTTCGAATTACATGAACAAGACAGATTGGATTCATTACAAGAAGATGACTCAAACTTCGAAGAATTAGTTAAGAAAATTGAAAGCGAATATGCAGTTGAAAATGAAGTAGAAAACATTAAAAATGTTGAAGTAACAAAACCAGTTGCTCAAGATAACAAAATTTCCGCATCTGACTATAAAAAAGCTAAAGAAGTCGCAAAAGACTTTGTTGTTGATGATGATTTAAAGAATTTTGGAATTGACGATTTTGATTTAAGTGACATTGATTTTGATGAAGAAGAAAACAAATAATTTAACAAAAATTAATTCCAATTTTACTCGGAAGTGCATCATCACAGGTCTTATAAAACCAGTTGAAGAATTGGTTAGATTTGATTTTGATAAAAAAAACAATATAATTACACTAGATATTAATAGAGTCAAAAAGGGACGAGGTTGTTACTTTATACCTACAAGAGAGAATTGAGAAAACTTAAAAAAGCATAAAGGACTTAATCGTGCTTTTAGAACTGCTGTTGATCGTGAAGTATATGACAAAATAGAAAAAGAATTGGAGGACGCAAAATGCCTAGAAAGAACAGAATAAGTAACGTTGATGAAGTCAAGAACCAACTTTCAGATATTAAAACTGAAGTTAAGAATGGTGTTTTCATTTTTACAAACAAAATGCCATTAGGAGAATTTGCACAAAAAATTGGTATGAATGCCAATGATTTGATCAAGTGATTTTTGATGAAAGGAAAGCTTTATCAAATTAACTACGTACTTGATGAAGAAGAAATTGCTGAAGTATGTATGGAAAGAGGACTTGACTTTAGAAAAGAACAAAACATTGATGCTGCAAATTTTTTGCATGCAGTTAAATTTGAAGATGATGAAAAATCATTAGTAAAAAGACCTCCAATTATTACAGTTATGGGTCATGTTGATCACGGAAAAACTACATTAATTGACTTTATTAGAAAAACTAAAGTTGCTGAAACTGAAAGTAGTGGTATTACTCAACATACTGGTGCTTACCAAGTAGTTTACAAAGGCAACAAAATTACATTTATTGACACTCCTGGACATGAAGCATTTACTGAAATGCGTTCACGTGGAGCTAAAATTACAGACATTATTATTTTAGTAGTAGCTGCTGATGATGGTGTTATGCCACAAACTAGAGAAGCTATTGACCACGCAAAAGCAGCTGATGTTCCTATCGTTGTTTTTGTAAATAAAATAGATAAACCAAATAAGGATCTTGAAAGAATTAAAAGAGAATTAGCTGAATGCAACGTTATTGTTGAAGAATATGGTGGTGACGTTCAAATGGTAACTGGTTCTGCTTTAAAAGGTCAAGGTATTGAAGATTTATTTGAAGCAATTAGTTTACTTGCTCAATTATTGGATTTAAAAGCCAACCGTTCAAGATATCCAGTTGGTACTGTTATTGAAAGTAAAATAGATAAAGGTGTTGGTGTTGTTTCAACTTTAATTGTTGAAAACGGTAGCTTATATAAAGGAGACTTTATTGTAGCTGGCTCAAGTTATGGGCGTGTGCGTTCATTAAAAGATGCTACTGGAAAACAAATGGAACATGCTCACCCTGGAACACCAGTTGTTGTTACTGGATTAAATAATTCACCACTTGCAGGTGATAGATTTATTGGTTTTCAAGATGAAAAATTTGCTAAAAAATTAGCTGAAGAAAAAGCTCAAATCGATAAGAACAGAGCTTTATATGACAAGAGCCAAACTTCAGAAATTGAAATTGGCAAAAAGGTATTTAATGTAATCATTAGATCAGATGTTCAAGGAACAGCTGAAGCTATCAAAGGCAAAATAGATGGCATGTGTAATGATGAAGCAATGATTAAAGTTATTGGCGCTCAAGCGGGACAAATAACAAATGCTGACTTATTATTAGCTCAAGCCTCAGATGCAAGGATTATAACTTTCAATGTTAAGCCATCTGCAGCTATTAAGCAAAGTGCAAAACATTCGGGAATTACAATTGTTAATTATTCTGTTATTTACAAAATTATTGAAGATATGGAAGCTCACCTTAAGGGTCAAAAAGCAGTTGTTTATGAAGAAAAGAAAATCGGATCAGCTCATATTATCAAAGTTTTCTTCTATTCAAAAGTTGGAGCAATTGCTGGATGTATGATGGATGAAGGCGTTGTAAAAGCTAATTGTAAAGTTAAAGTTTTTAGAGGCAGAAAAATGATTCATGATGGTGTAATTGAAACACTTAAACGTGAATTAAATGATTCAAAAGAAGTTGAGAAAGGTAAAGATTTTGGTACTCACATTAAGAAGTTTGATGATATCAAGGAAGATGATATTTTAGAATTCTTTGAAGATGTTCCAGTATCTTTATAAGACTATAAAAAAGGCAAATAGGTAAAATTATGGATTTAAAAAAATATATTCGAGATATTGAAAATTTTCCTAAAACAGGCATAATGTTTAAAGATATTTCACCATTATTGGCAAATGGTAAAGCATTAAATTATACAATCACAGAAATGGCAAAATTAGCTCAAGATGTTGATGTTATTGTTGGACCAGATGCGAGAGGATTTTTATTTGGCACGCCTACTGCAGCATTCTTGAAGAAACCATTTATTATGGTTAGAAAACCAGGAAAATTACCTGGTGATGTTATTTCAAAAAGTTACGATTTGGAATATGGAAATAATGTTTTACAAATTCAAAAAGGGTTTATTAAAAAAGGTCAAACAGTTGCAATTATTGATGATGTTTTAGCAACGGGTGGAACAACTAAAGCTATTATAAAACTATTAGAAGAACAAGGTGCAATTGTTAAAAAAGTTATTTTACTTCTTGAATTAGTAGATCTTAATGGTAGACAATTAATCACTAAAGATAATGATATTGAAATAGTTTCCTTAGTTAAATTTTAAAAATAATTTATGTTACATAAATTTAAAATGTATGTAAAAAAGACCACAATGGTCTTTCCTAGATTGTAATCTGTAAGTTTACACCTAGAAATTTGGAATATCGCATGTCGATATTCCTTTTTAATTATTAATATTGTTATTATTTTTTGTCCGTCAGGACAAATAAAAGTGAGGGCATTAGTCCTCCCTAAAATATTTGGCGACTTGTTGCTCTTTCTAAAATATTATTTTAATTTTCATATTTTTTTGAAAAACAAATTTCTATTTTTGTTACTTTCTTAGTTTCTCTTTTGTTTTCCATATAATACTTTGTCAATACCTGTTGAATTTCAAGGATTTTCTGCATTCAATTTTTCGTACATTTCCAAAGCAGATAAATATCCAAAAATTTCTCTTGGACGATTGTTTATTTCATTTTGTACTTTTAGAGTTTCTTCTTCATTAATATCATCAAAATTAGTTTTTTTCTTAAAAAATCTTCTAACTAAACCATTGAAATTTTCATTTGAGTCCATTTGAAAAGAAGCATATGGATCAGCTTTATATATAAAAATTTTTAGTTTATATCCAATGAAAAATAATGTTGAAAATTCTAATCCATTATCCTGAGTTATAGATTTAACATTTAATTTATGTTTTCAAATAAGATTCCATAAATACAAATTTAAATTTCATTGATTTTTATTAGGAATTTTTACCAAAAACCCATATCTAGAGACTCTTTCGGTAAAACTAAGTAAATGACAATGTGTGCCTTTACTCTTGCCTACAATAAGGTCTATTTCCCAATGACCAAATTCTTTTCTTTCATTTATGTTTGTCGGTCTAGATCAAAAAGGTCTTACATAACGTGCACCAACCAGTCTTCTAGCAGCGCTTTGTTTCTCTCTTTTTCCATCTTTTTTGTAGACTTTTCTTAATAAACCTTTTCAGTTCAAAATTCAATAACCACTTTTTATTCAATTGTAGACTGTTTTAAAAGAAGGAACATCAATATTAGGATAAAGATTTTTTATTTTTTCAATTGTTAATTTGACAGTCCACATTTTGCCATCATATTCTTTTTTAAATAAAGAAGAAAATTCTTTATATTTATTTAAATTGTTTAAAAATTTAAAATGATTTTTTCACTTTTCTCTTGTAATTGTTTTTTCAATTGCATATAAAGCAAAATAACCCCAAAAAGTAGAATTATTTTTTATTTCATTATTAATAGTTGTTCTTGAATAACCTAATATTTTTGTTATACTATAATTAGTTGTTCAAAGTAAGTATTCAAGAATAATGCGTTCATTTCATGATAATTTTTTTTGCATTTCTTCATGACAGTCGCCAAATACTCCTTGGGTGACTTTTTTTATAAAAAAACTTCACCCATTATAGATTTTATCTAAAATGTGTAAAGTTTCAGATTACAATGTAGCAAAGACCACAATGGTCTTTTTTAATTTTTATTATTTTTCAATTTCATCAATGCAAAATTCAAGTGTGTTATTAAGAATTCGAGAAGTAAAAGTTTTAACTTTGTAAGGCTCTCTTTTAAGTTGATCATGGTAGTAAGATTCAAATTCTTTTTTGTTCATGCCACTGAAGAAAAATGTAATTTTATTATTTGCGATTCTGCTTTCGATTATCTCCATTAATACTTGGAGTCTGAATCAGTAGTTATTTTTTTCTAAACCAATTTCGTCAATAATTAATGCATTAACTTTTTTGAGTTTGTTAATTATGTCAATAACTGCATTAGCATTTGTAGCATTGCTACCCATGTTTGAAATTAAGAATGAATATAAAGCACTGGTTGTTAAATAAACTGATGAAATACCTTCAGCTGCAAATTCGTTGGCTATTGCACTAGCAATGTAAGTTTTGCCAGTGTTGTTAGCTCCATAGACATAAATGCCTTTTAGTCCTTTTTGTTTCTTTTTAGCTATTGCAACTTTTAGATGATTAATATATTCAAACATTTCTTTTCTTTGAGCAGAAGAGAGGCGAATACGATCAAGTCTAGCTTCTGGATTAGGTTCGCAAATTTGAGTTAATCATAAATTGATGTGTCGTGTAACAACTGATTTGTATTCATTTTTTGCAGCAATCTTTTTAAAAACTAATTTTTCATTTTTTCTTGAAATAGAAAAAATCCATGGATAAATTTGAGAATTATCCAATGATTCTTTAATATTAATAAATGTAAATAAGTTTTCCAAAATTTCTTCATTTGTAATATTGTTAGCTTGAATTAATGCTTCTAGTTGCGGATGGCCATGCATTATTTCAAGTGCCTTGTTTTCAAATTCAGCCTTGGAATTAAAAAATAACTCATTTTTAATTTCTTCTTTTGCTGCCATAATAATTACTCCATTAAATATTGTTGTTGTCTTCTCTTTGAAGTGATTCTAAATAGGTAGCTTTATATAAATTAATTTTTGAAACTGCAATTCTGTTTTTAACTTTAAGTATGTCATCTAAATAATTTTCAATTGCTTCAAATGAGAAGATTTCTTTTTTAATTAAATCCTTAATAATTTTACCCACATAATTGGTATTTATGCAATTATTTATTTCATTTGAATAAAAGAATACTAAGTTTAAGCAAGGATCACCTAAGCCAGCTGCTCTACTTTCTTTAATTAAATCTAAAACACTTTGACGTGGTATTTTGTGACTAATTTGAGAATAGAAGTATCTTGAATCAGTTTTAAGTATTGCTTCATAAGGATTAGGATAATCAAAAGTATTAAGTGACAATTTGGTTTGAATTTCTTCAACTATTTCTTGAGTTTTAATCATACTTGAGTCAACCTCATGTGAAAAAGTAATAGTTAATTCTTCACTTGGTTCAGGAAAAACTTCTTCAAAAGAAGCTGAAGCATCCAAAAGATTTGAAGCTTTACTTAAATAAATATTTCTTTCACGTCCAACTAATCTTTCAAAGTTTTTGCTACCAATAATACTAATGAGTTTGTTTGCTAGAATTAAATTCTTTTTGAAACCTGTATTATCAAGTGGTTTTTCAATAACAAAAAGTGTTTTGCGATTAAACTCATCTATAAAAGTAGAAATTAAAGATACAGATTCTAATTTTATACGTGCTTGATTTAGTTTATTTACATCCATATTTAATAGATAAGTAAGGCTATCATAGTCATAAAAACCAGTTTCTGGAGATTGAGAAAATGATAGATCTCTAAGGTATTCATAAAGCAAAATTGCATCACTACCTAAAATAGGAGCGTAAAACTTGCGTAAGTTTTTTAAATCTTCTCCACTAACTGATGAAGAATGTTTGATTCTGAAGAATGCGTAAGGAATATTTTTTAGCATTTTTTACCTCCTATTTTTTTGGTCATTTTTGACCTTGTTTGCTCTTATTTTATGAGATAAAAAATAGAAGTTTTAAAAAATCTAAAATATTTTCATTATTAGTGAAGTTATGCCCATAGAAATCCACAATTGGTATAGACCCAAAAAGTTGATTTTTTATCGAAAAAGGGTTGTTTTTTTCATCTATTGCCTTAATTTTAGTTTTATCCACATTACGTTTTTTAAAATTTTTTAACCTATTTTTTTGGCTAGTTTCTAAGCACAAAACTGCAGAAAACAAAGAAATAAATTTAAAATTTTTTGGCAATAAATTTGGTATCTCAACAATGAAAAAATTTCCATCTTTTATTTCTTCAAAAATTAAAGGATAAATGATTTTTTCCAATTCTCCCAAATTATGTGCTTTTTGGTCAATTCAAAGTTTAATTTTTTCCTTACTTATACCATTTTTATCATTTAAAAAATCACCTAATTCTTGATTAATTTTGTGGTAAATTTTGCCATTTTTTTGATATTCACGATTAATAAACTCGTCACAATTAAAAGTTTTAAGACCTAATTTCTTAAAATTTTCTAAAAAAGTACTCTTTCCCACGGCAATTTGACCAATTAAAGCAATCATTTTAGGCTCCCTCCTTTATATATTCTTCTATAGCTAAGTTTGCACTTTTAATATAAGCTCTAGCTAAACCGTTGGCTCCCAACTTAATTCCACCAAAATAGCGAATTACAAAAACAACAACATTATTAATTTTGCGCATAATTAAAAGATCTCTAATTGGTCTGCCGGCTGTACCATTAGGTTCGCCATCATCGCTAAAGCCTGCATTGATCACTCCATTATTTAAAAAGCTATAACCATGACAAATATGAGTTGCTTTCTTGTATTCTTTTCTTAAATTAGCTTCTACTTCTTTTATTTGTTCCTTACTAGTCACATTAAAAGCTAAAGAATAAAACTTTGATTTTTTGATTTCATATAAAAGTGCTTTTTCCATATCTATTATTATATAGAAAGCTGAATAATAAAAAATAAAGTGGACTTACTAAGTCCACAAAAATTATTAGAATTCATCGATTTGATCGATTCTTGCTTGGTGTCTGCCACCTTCATATTCAGTTTTAATGTATTCGTTAAACATAGCTTGTGCTTCAGCAAAAGGTACATATCTACCACCCATAACTAAAACATTAGCATTATTATGTAATTTAGCAAGCCTTGCATCTTCAACTGTAACTACTCTAGCTGCGCGAATGTGTTTATGACGGTTTAAGGCATATGAAATACCTAAACCTGTACCACAAAAACCTAAACCAATTGTGTTTTTATGTTCATCAATATATTTAGCTAGGTTATGCCCTTGTTCAGCATATGAAATACTTTTTGAGCCATCCGCAGGTCCTAAGTCAACAACTTCATAACCTAAACTTTTTACATAATCGCGCATTTCATTTTTTAATTCGCAACCACCATGGTCGCTAGCAAGAGCAATAATATTTTTTTTAGCCATATTAGCCTCCTTAGTGTCTATTTTTAAATGATAAAGCAAAATTCTGGAAAAGTTTGGTAAAAATTTATCTTTTTTCCTAAATTTTTCCATTTTTTGTGTTTGCTAAAGAAAAAAAAGAAAGTTTAAAGTGCTATGAGAATAAAAAAACAAGAAGATATAAAAGACTGTGGTTTATATGTTTTGCAGTATTTTGTGGCAAAACATAATGATGACTACATTGATATTAATTATTTTAAAAATAAGGCAACTTACTCTTCAGAAGGAGTAAATATTTCAACACTTAAAAAATTAGCTTCTGAACACGATATCGATTTAAATAGTTATACAGGTGATTTTGAATCTCTTGAATCTTTGGACAATTCAAATATGCCTATAGCTTTATTATTAAATAGAAAAGGATATAGCCATTATGTAATTTTAGAAAAAATGAAGGACAATTATTTTATTGTTCAAGATCCAGCTTATGGTCGCAAGATGAAAGTTAAAAAGAAAGACTTGGCTAAGGAATTTGCCAATGTGATACTATTTTTTGATCCAAAAGAAGAAAAATCAAAAAATAAAAATAAAAACTATTCACTTGATAATAAAATAAGCACATTATTTTCATTTAAAAAATATACTTATCCTTTATTCATTTCAGCACTTTTAGGATTGTTTTTATCATTTGGATCAACATTTTTTATAAAAATAGTTTTTGATTTTATATTGCCTAATTATCTTAAAAATAATTTGATTATTATTTTTGTATTTTTCCTATGAATTAATATTCTGATGTTTATTAATCGGTTGTTTAAAAATCATGTTATTAAAAAAATAAAAAACGATTTAGAGTTTACTTTAACAAAAGCATTTTTTGACAAAATAAAAAGAGTGCCATCAAATTATTTATCTAAATTAACAAGCAATGATTACTTTAAAAGACTTACTTATATAAAAGAAATATGTGAATTTCAATCTAATTTTGTCTTTACTTTTTTAAGTGAAATATTTTCTTTTATAGGTTCAACAATCTTATTGATTTGAATTAATTATGTTCTATTTTTAATTATGTTTGGTATTGCTATTGTTGTTTTATTAGGTAATGTTATTTATCATTTTTGAATAGAAAAAAACTATCCAGATCTCTTGGAGAAAAATTTAAACAGCATGAAATCAGATATTGATTTTATATATTCCTGAAAAGAAATGGATAATGTAGATTATTCAAGATTTATTTCTAAAAACCAATTTAAAAACATGTTGGAATTTAAGAAAAAAGAATATTCATTTGCTTCTAAAGATGATATTAAAAACTTTTGAAATGATCTTTTTATTGGCAACTTTTCAACCATTATTGTTTTTGCTTCTAGCTTCTTTATTTTAAAAAATAAGTTATCAACTGGTTCACTAATGATGTTCTTAAATGGAATAAATTTCTTTGTTAATCCAATGCTAAATATGAGCTCATTATTACTTTCTCAAACAATGATCAAAAGAAATGTTAATTTAGTAAATTTTGTTTTAAATTTAGACGAAAAAAGCAATTTAGATACTGGTTTATTCATCGATAAAATTAAAAAAATTGAATTAGAAAATGTTAATTTTTATTACGAAAACGGAAAAAATATTTTAAATATTCCTTCATTTACGATTGACCAAAATATTCAATTAAATGGTAAAAATGGTAGTGGTAAAACCACTATGCTAAGTTTTATAAACGGCTGTTTTAAAGGTTATTTAGGAAAAATGAAGATTAATGATATTGATTTTGATTCAATAAATTTGATTAATTATCAAAGTAAAAATATATTGATAAATTCTTCCAGCCATTTACCAGATGTTTCTTTTCTCGAATATATTACAAGTAACAATGAAAATTATAAAAATGAATTGAATAATAATATTCAAAAATATGATCTATACAAAATATTTGAAGAAATGAATTTTAATTTAAATGGCAGCATAATTAGTAATGGAAGCAATTTGTCAAGTGGACAAAAACAACTTTTATTATTACTAAAATTATTTGTAAGAAAATATGACTTAATCATGCTTGATGAAGCCTTTGAAAATATTAATCCAAGTAATTGTGAATTATTGAAAAAGGCTATAAAGAAATATCAAGATGAAGCATTATTTATTGAAATAAGTCACAATAGGAACTATTTATTTAAAACAAAGGAGGTGTGCTTTGAAAAAATTAACAACTGTTTCTAAAACTGTGTGAATATTGTTAATATTGTTAGCTATTGCAACAGTAACTTTAATTGTTTTTATTTGTTTATATCATGTTGACAAAACAATAAGAGTTAAGTTACAAGTTAATGACAAAAAAGACTTAACTTTGTTAGCAAATGATAAGACTGCTTATTTATTAAAGAAAAATCAAAAAATAATAATTAATGTAAATGACCAAATTTTCAATTTAAAAATCCGCAACTTAAAAATTGAAAATCAAACGATTAAAGTAACCTTCTATAATTTGCCTAATAGTTTGAAACTTTTACCTAATACAACTTTAGATGCCACGATATTTGTGGATCGAGCCACTCTATTAAATTTAATATTAAATTCATAATTAATAATATAATTAGAATTATGGTTGAATTAAATGTTGTAAACAAGACTAAAAATAAATTTTTGTTTGAAAAAGAATACAAGCAAATATTAGAAAATTTAGCTAAAGAATTTGGGCTTAATCAAACTGTTTCAGTTGATGTAACTATTACAAATAATGATGAAATCCAAAAACTGAATAAAGAATATAGAAACAAAGATTATCCAACAGATATCTTGTCTTTTGGTTTAGAAGATTGAGAATTATTTGAAAATATGCCAATTTATCCCTTAGGTGAATTAGTAATAAGCCATGAAAAAGTTGAAGCACAAGCTCAAGAGTTTGTTCATTCAATTCGTAGAGAATATTGTTATTTATTTGCTCATGGATTAATTCACTTGATGGGATATGATCATGAAACAGAAGTCGAAAGAGCTGAAATGAATAAACTTGTTGATTTAATATTTGAACCATTAAAAATAAGTAGAGAGGAATAATCTATGGACGTTAAAAAATTAAAATCTTTATTGAAGTATTCATATTGTCCTTGATCTAAATTTAAGGTTGCTGCTATTGCAATTGATGCTGAGGGTAGAGAATGACCTGGGGTAAATGTTGAAAATGCTGCTTTTCCATCTGGCTTATGTGCAGAAAGATGTGCTCTTTTCGGATCAGTTGCTCATGGTGCAAAAGTTGGAACATTTAAAGAAATTCACATTATTTCTTCTGGAGATGATTTTATTTCTCCATGTGCAGGATGTCGTCAAGTAATGACAGAATTTATGCCCGATGATGGTTTAATTTACCAATACAATAAAAATGGCGACAAATGTAGAGTAAATAAAGTAATTGAAATGGTCCCATTTCCTATTAGAACAGAGCAAATTAAATAATGAAAGTATGTTTAGCTAGTATTATCGGCAGACCTAATGTAGGAAAATCATCATTAATAAATCAAATTGTTAAATATGATGTTGCAATTGTAACTAATGTTCCGCAAACAACAAGAGATCAAATTGTCGGCGTTTATAACGAAGATGATTTTCAATTAGTTTTTGTTGATACACCAGGTATCCACAAACCATTAAATTTATTAGGTGAAGCCTTAAATAAAAGTGCTTTTGAATCTACAAAAGATGTTGATTGTTTAATATTTCTTTCTCCTGTTAATGAAAAAGTTGGACAAGGAGATATTTTAATTTTAGATAAGATCAAAAATACCAAGAATAAAATTGCAGTCATTTCTAAAATTGATTTAGCCAAAAAACCAGAAGAAATACAAGAAAAAATTGAAGAATTAAGCAAATACAGTTTTGACAAAATATTGTCTGTTTCAAGAAATAATGAAAACTCAATTGAAGAATTAATTAAAGTTATTAAGCAATATGCCTATGAAGGTGAGCCATTTTATGATGAAGACTATATAACAGATAAATCAATGAGATTTTTAGCAAAAGAGATAATAAGAGAAAGTGCGATTAATCTTTTAAGAGAAGAGTTGCCACACTCAATTGCTGTAGAAGTTATTGATTTTATTGAAGAAGATGATATTAAAATAAATGCCATCATTTATGTCAAAAAAGCTTCTCAAAAAGGAATGGTAATTGGCAAAAATGGTCAAATGATAAAACAAATAGGAACCAACGCAAGAAAGAAAATGATGAGTCAATTTGATTCAAAAGTGGAATTAAATTTAAAAGTTAAAATAGCAAACAAATGAATTAATGATGGTAAAGCTCTTAAAAAATTTGGATATGAATAAATTGTTATAAAATTAACAAAAAAGGAGAAGTTATGAATCGTAAATATTTAGATAAATTATTTAAAGAAAAGAAAATTGATGCTTTAGTTTCTGAAGCGCCTCAAACAAGACTATGATATTCGAAAGTACAAACATCAGATGGATATATAGTAATTGAAAAAAATAAAGCTTATTTATTCGTTGATGGTAGATATATTGAATATGCAAGAAATAACGCAAAAAATGTAGAAGTTATTTTATTACAAGCTGGTACATTAAAAGAATTTTTTGACAAAAAAGCCTATAAAACAGTTGGTTTAGAAAAAGATTACTTAAATTACCAAGTATATGAAAATCTAAAAAATCTTATAAAACCTAAAAAAATCGAATGAGTTTTAGGACAAGAATTAAGAATTCTTAAATCAGCAGAAGAAAATGAAATTATGCAAAAAACTATTGATATTTCATTAGCTGCATATAAAGAATTAATGACATGAGTACAACCTGGAATGACAGAAAAAGAAGTAGCTGCATACTTAAATTATTTAATGAAAAAACATGGATCAGATAAAGAAAGTTTTGATGAAATAGTTGCTACAGGGCCTTCATCAGCTGAACCTCACCACCATCCAACAGATAGAAAATTAAAAGAAGGGGATCTTCTTAAAATCGACTTTGGTGCTCTTTACAAAGGATACAGTGCAGATATTACTAGAACATGTATTTTAGGTGGAGACAAAAAAGCGAATGATCCTAAACAATTAGAAATTTTACAAATAGTTATGGAAGCTGCAAAAGCTGGTCGTGATGCAGTAAGACCTGGAATTAAAGCAAGTGAAATTGATAAAATTTGTCGTGATTACATAACTAAAAAAGGATATGGTAAATACTTTGTTCACTCAACTGGTCATGGACTTGGAATTGATGTACATGAATTACCTAATGTTAGATCAACAAGTGACTATATTTTAGAACCTGGAATGATAATTACTGTTGAACCTGGTATTTATATTGAAGGTTTAGGCGGAGCAAGAAATGAAGATGATGTTCTTGTTACAGAAAAAGGTCGTTATGTATTCAGTAGACCTGAAGAAAAATCTTAGAATTTATTTTTAATAGCTTTAACATTTTGTTAAAGTTATTTTTTTATTGTGGAAATAATATAAAATTAGAAATATGAAATATGAATTAGGCCAAATAATAAAAGGAGTGGAAGCAATAAATTTTACTTATGAAGCATTAGGCTTAGTTAAAGCAGATGATTATTCTATTTTTGTTGAGAATTTATTGCCACAAGAAAAAGCAGATATACAAATTAAAAAATCGAACACAAAATTTGCTTTTGCTATAGTTGTAAAAAGATATAACGATAGTCCAAAAAGAATAAAAGTTTTAAATCAAAAATTAATGCTAAGTGGTTCAACTCCATTAGCAATTTTAAACTATGCAGATCAATTAGAATTTAAAGAAAATGTTGTTAAATATTTATTTCAAAGAAATATCCATTTTAATGAAACACAAAAAATTTTGCCGTGTGAAAAACAATGAAATTATAGAAACAAAATTACAGTTTTTGTTGAATCATCAAAAGGAAAAATCAAATTTGGTTTATATGAAAAAAATACACATAAATTAGTTGAGCAAGATTCTTATGATTTGGCGAATGAGTCTATAAATAAGCTTCTTATGTATTTAAACAAAAATATTAACAATTACAAATGTTTTATAGAAAACGGACAATTTTTAAAACAAATTGTTGTTAGATATTCAGAATCATATGATCAAATGATGTTAGCTTTTGTTCAAGACAAACCATTTGAATTATCTGAAGATTTATTAAAAGATTTAACCTCAAATTTTAAAAATTTAAAAGTTATATTAAAAGAAGAAAAAGTTAAAAAAACAACTTATACTTATTATTCAGAAGCTAAAAACATACAAGACAAAATTAGCAATTTAACTTTTAATATTGATTACAATAGTTTCTTTCAAGTTAACTCGTATCAAACCAATAATTTATATAACTTGCTAGTTAATAATTTGCACCTTGATAAAACTATGAATGTAGTTGATGCATATTCTGGAATCGGAACAATAAGTTTAAAAATTGCAGAAAAAGTTAAAAAAGTTTATGGACTTGAAATAGTAAAAGAAGCAGTTATAAATGCTAAGCAAAATGCAAAATTAAATAACATAAATAATACAGAATTTTATGAAGGCGATGTTTTAAAAACTATTGATAACATTAAAGAAAAAATAGACACAATAATAATAGATCCTCCAAGAGCAGGAGTATCGAAAGAAGTTTTAGAAAAAATATTAAAAATTGAACCAAAACAAATTGGTTACATAAGTTGTAATCCTCACACACTTTGCAGAGATATAGATTTATTAACATTATCAAAAAAATACAAATTAGAATTTTTAAAACCATGTGATATGTTTTGTCAAACACACCATGTAGAAACAGTTGCAATTTTAAAATTAAAATAAAAAAGAAAAGTTGTTTTAAGCGAGAGATATGGACTTAATTTTGACACACCAATAAATATGGAATTAGAATTTCTAGAATTTAATTATTTATTTAAGTCCCCTATTCAAATAGTAAATTATTATTCTATGAAAAAAATGATTAAAGTTGCAAAACTAAATTCAGAATTATTAAAACTTTTGGTATGCAATTAGATAGTGAAAGTATTAAATCTTGATTACAACCTATTAACAATTTCTTAGTTGTAGATTTTCCAAAAACATTTAATAAAGAAATCATTATTGATGAAATAATGGAAGACATTACTTATGATTTATATATTATTTATTCACAAATCTCTATGCTTGCAGCAACAAAAAACAAGACAATTTAATCAAAATAATCAAGCTTTATATATGATATAATTTTTATTATTTTAGTAAGGAGAAACTATGGGAGTTACAACTAAACCAAAGAGTTATTTAGATTTTGTGAATGAAAACTTACAATCATTTAAAGAAATAGTTTCAAACAGTTTTGATTCAGTTATTAAAAATAAAAAGAATATTTTGTCAAAATTAAAAATATTACTAATTGTTTCAATAGTACTATTAGTTTTAGGTGGAATTGGATTAATATTATCTTTCTTTTTCTTCATAAAAACTAATTCAAAAAATACAGCAATATTTGCTGGATTAATTATTTCTGCAATAGTAACAGGAATTGGTTCAATTGTATTATCAGTATTTTTAGGAAAAAGGAAAAAACTTTTTAAAGAACTCAAACACGTTCTTGATAAAGAAAAATTATTTGACAAAGCTTTTGAAAAATTATCATACAAAGCAATCGATCCAAATGACCCAGAACAAGCACAATTATTAGAAAAATTTAAACAAGGCTATGATAAAAATAGAGATTGTTTAGACTGAGTAGATCATATTCCTGGTGCATATTGAATTCCTTCAGATGCTAATGTAGACTCAACTGGAAAAATTTATTTTGTTATGGACAAAAATGAAAATCCATGAGTTATTCAAACTGTTCGTTATCATTGAGTAAGAGAAGAAAGAGACTTAAAAGGAAATATAACAATTAGACATATTTATGATTATGCAACATTATTTGAAGGAATCTTCTATTCTCTTCCTAAATCTAAAAACTTTACTTTAGCAATTGGGAATAGATGCGGATTAACTAATAATTTAAAACAAAATATCAAATATGAAAATCAAGAATTCGACAAATTATTCAAAGCTTATTGTTCAGATTCATTAAAAGGCCACAATATTTACCAACCTTATCCAATGGAGATTACACTTGAACATTGCAAACAAAATAAAAGTTATGTAAAATCGTTTGGTATGCTTTTAGATGATCAAAACATTAAATGTTGAGTACGTCCTCGAGGTTCAATTTTAGAAATTGATATGCCTTCAAACACAATTAATAAAGATAAAATTGTTAAAACTGTATGTAAAGATATTCTTGAAGATACATATTCAGTTTACTGATTATTCTCACTTCTAACAATACCTGGATATTTCAACTAATTTTTAATAAGATGAAGTAATATACTTCATTTTATTTTTTAGTAAAATTTATTTATAAAATTGGAAAGGAATTTATGGCTAAGATTTTTGTACCAAAGACTTTTGCGGAATTTAAAGATACAAATAAACAGTTTGTAAATGACAAAATACAATTAATTATAGACAATAAAAATAAAGAAATTAAGACAAGTTTTTTATATTTAATTACATCAATTGTTTTAATATTTCTAGGAATAATTTTTTGAATTTCAGGCTCACTTTGTTTATTGCTAATAAGTTCTTCTAAATTGTTTTACTGAACAGGATATTTACAAATAGCATTATTCTTAGCTTCAATTTTTGCAGGAACAATTTTATTAATTACATTTTTGAGAAAACAAAATTCGATTGTTACAAATATTGACAAAGGTCTAAATGAAGAAGATATTTACAAGCAAATTTTTAACCAAATTAACTATAAAATAGTTGAGTCGGAATATTTAGAAAATGTAAGTGAACAAGAAGAAAAGAATTTTTTATCAAGAGAATTAAAGAAAAAAAGTAATATAGAAGAAAGAAAAGAATTAACTAAAAAAATAAATGATATTTTAATTAATGAAATACCTTTTAACTGATTGAACAATTTTCCAGATGGTTCTTGAGTGTCTAAATCAGCATTTATTGAAGAAAAAACAGATTCAAAAGGAATAATAGATAATCAAAAAAATCATTGAAATATAACATCAGCTAAATTTTCATGGGTAAGTAATCCAATTGACAAAATGTCAAGTATAAGAGAAAAGGACAAAAGTCAATGAATAATATTTTTTGAAACTAAACTTAAAAAATTTAGCGAATCAAGTAACAAAAACTTTTCTTTCTCATTTGGAAAGAGAAGTGGAATAAACAAATTATTTAAAAACAATATCGGATTTGAAAATAAAAAATTTAATGATATTTTTAGTCCTTATTCAAATGACAAAATAAAATCCTTAAAATTTTATGGACCATATGCAATGGAAGTTTCAGTTAATCACTTTGAACAATATTTTGATAAAAACAAAGATTTTGGATTATTTTTAAAAAGAGATTTAATTAGAGGCTGAATAAAAAGGAATACAAAAATATTAGAATTAAATTTACCAAAATACATAATCAAAAAGCAAAATTTTATTAACAAAGTTGTAAACAATTTGTTAGATCAAATATATTTAGTTTATTGATTTATATCAATGGTTCAAATTTCCAATTATTCATAAAGGAGAAAAATGAAAGAAACATTTAATCAATTTTTATCTCGTTCATATGTTCCTTTGTCTAAACATTTAAATGAACAATTAAATAAAGAAGATTCAGAAAACAAAAAGCTTAGTAAATCTTTCTTATGAAAAATAATAATGGGGTTGTGTTTATTAATTATATTGACTTCAATTTCAATAGTTCTGATGTTGTCATTTTTTGAAAAGTCATATAAGATTGAAATTTTAAAATGGGCTACTGTTGCAATTTTGATTATAACAAATTTGTTTTGCGGAATAAGTTTTACATTTTCAAGAAAGGCAAAAGTTATTGAAAAAAGTCGAAATTTGGCAAAAATTAATCTTAATAATTCATTAAATTATTTATTTAAATTACTTAATTTTGAATACAAAAATGAAGAAAAAAATAACAATATTCCATGAATTAATTATTGCAAAAATCTAACTACAAATGGCGAAAATTCTAAAGTTAAAATTTTAAGAAAAGCACTATTAAACAGTGAAATTGGTCAAAATAATACTTGAAAAATTCAAGAAGTAACATTTGAATCAAATGATAAGAACGAAACATTTTTATTAATTGAAGGAAGTCATAAAAATATGACTGAAAATTCATATATTTCATGTGGAAGTAAAAATGAAATTTATGATTATTTAAAAAAGAAAAATAAAGTTAAATTTATTCATCAAAATGATCAAATTCATTTCAAAACTTCAAGTAAAGAAATATATGAACTAACTGACACAATTAAGACTTTTGAAGAATTTAAATTGAATGAAAAAGATTATGATTTTTAATTGATCCAAAAAATAAAGTGTCTTGCAGTTGAATAAAAATTGAAAATAACTTTTTAAATATTCAAAATAGTTCTGATCCAGTAAAAACAATATTAAATCATCTTTATTTGATTTATGTTTTAACTGAAATAGTAAAACAATTTGCAAAATAAGAAGGTATTGCCTTCTTATGCTACATTGTAATCTGAAACTTTACACATTTTAGATAAAATCTATAATGGGTGAAGTTTTTTTTATAAAAAAAGTCACCCAAAGAGTATTTGGCGATTGTCATGAAGAAATGCAAAAAAATTATCATGAAATGAACGCACTGTTCTTGAATACTTACTTTGAGCAACTAATTATAGTATAACAAAAATAGCAAAAATATTAGGTTATTCAAGAACAACTATTAATAATGAAATAAAAAATAATTCTACTTTTTGGGGTTATTTTGCTTTAGATGCAATTGAAAAAACAATTACAAGAGAAAAGTGAAAAAATCATTTTAAATTTT
>NC_021002.1:124096-125078 GCF_000209735.1 Mycoplasmopsis fermentans PG18 | reverse complement strand
CCATGCAGAGCGATTCATTCATCTTTCACGCAAACGCTTTGCATATCTGGCTCTTAAGCAAATATGTTAGGGTTCATCTAACATTCCTTTATCGCTTATAAGAGCATTTAACAACATATTGACTTTTAAATCAAGCAAAACCAAATCAATATTTTGCTTGTTATTTCATTTATAATCTTGCGATAAAATGGAGTCAAAGACGCTCAAGATACTTTTCTTAATGCATAAAATAAATCATTTTTGAAATCTTTAGCTATTTCCTCTTTCTCTTGTTTAATTAAAGCGTTGCGAATTATATCTTTAAGCTCTACATACGGAGTAGAGCCACTTTGTTTAATTCTTTTTACCCATCTTTCGTATAACGCCACATAATCTGGTTCACTAAGACGCGTAGAAATGCATTTAGAGCCGTTTTTTGAGGCTCTAGAGCTTTTTACATATAATTTATCACCTTTTTTATTTTCTTGACTAATTTCTCATGTTTTCATCTTCCCCCTTTTCAAAGAATAATTCCTTTTCCTTTGGATTGTAATGTAGATTAATTTTGTATCTAAGTGCATTACTCATACTTGCTAAAACTTTCCCCACTCTTCTTCCTGAAATAAACTTAACTTCAGAATCTAGTAATGGAGCTTCAGCCGTTTTGTATAACTTTTTAACCGCCTCAATATCATCTCCTACTAACCCTAGAAAAAATGAATATTGACAGTTCCCCGTAATCTTTTTAGCAATTTGTTCAACTGCCGTGCTTGAAGCATAATCACTAGGATTTTGCGTGGTATGTATTGTCCCGCAATCAAGCTTACGCACAAGCTTTGTAGTATCTGATATATAGTTCAAAGTAGTTATATTCTTTTCACTAATATACAAGTGTTCTTCATCATACAAATGAACATAACGTGTTAATTTTGTATTTCTTCTGCTATTAACGAATCTATTTTTTCTTAATCGTAATCTTTCTGTATAAAGCATACAAGATAAG
>NC_021002.1:122301-123996 GCF_000209735.1 Mycoplasmopsis fermentans PG18 | reverse complement strand
TAATACTTATCCTTCTGTATCATAGGTTTCATTTTTAATTTCTCCTTTTTGTCTTAATAAATTAATACAAAAAAACTAATAGAAAAACATCTATTAGAAAAATAGTTCTTTGCACACATTATTATGTAGTAAAGTTAGCATAATTTTTAATCTAAAGTGCTTGTATCCAAGCTTCCATTAACTCTATTATTCCAAATTGCAATTCAGCTATGAAACTTACTTTTAGCTTCTTTTTTATATTCAGCCTCTTGCATTTTATTCATAAATTTAGTGTTTAATTCAAGTTCTTTAAAACTTTTATCTTTAGCTTTAAAAACAGTATTTGTAAAAAAGTTTATGTATTCGTAAATTGGAGCATATGGTGTATTGCCTGACTTTTGATTATCATATTCAGTAAAACTATATGGCACTTCTCAATCATTAGCCCCATACATAGGCATTAGCACATCATATAGTGTTCTATACGCCCACACGTAGCTATATTCATAATCAGCAAATTGACTATCACCAATAGCTACTGGAAACATCTTAACTAAGGTTTTTTTCTCTTTGCCTAATTCTTCCATTTCCACACCAAAGACTGCTCCATATTTAAGAACATTAAGCAATGCATTTGTTGCTTTATCCAAGTGCTCTTTAAAATAATTTCTATATATTGGTTCAATTTCAAACCACTTCTTATTTCCAGCTTGAATAGTTCCAAACATTTGCAATAACTCTAAATACTTTTTATAAGCTTCGTTATTGACTAACGTTAGCTTAACCATCTTACCAGCCATCCAAGCAAAACTACTTAAATCATTTCAAAGATTATAATCATCACCCGTAGGCAATTGCATTATGAAATCTTTGTTTTGTTTTGCAGTCTCATAAATCTTAAAGCTTTCATGGTATTTTTCAACATTACTTCTTGTAAAAGCTAAATAAAACCATTTTGAATAATCGCTTCCTAAGTCGAAATAATTATTCCATATTCCTTGTTTATATAAACCATCAATAGCAATATCTTTAAATGTCTTGCTTGTGCCTTTAAGAGCAAAATCATTGATGAATTGTTTATAGTAATTATCAAGGTCCATATCAAAATAATAGTGATAGTGTTCTCTTACTTCCTTTTGGTCCTCAAACACTCATTTATTACCATGATAACTATCCTTATAGGCAAATACATCTTTTTGCGGTCCTTCTAAATAACTAGCCATTGAATTAATATAATTCTTTGAATCCACAAGACCTAAATCTTTATATTCAGGATTCAAAAAGTTTCTCATCATATTATTCAACTTCACCGGCGCGCTATAATCAACATCGAATAAATCTTTAATTTCGTTTAATTCAGGTTGGCTAGTATACCAGTCTTTATCCAAGTCTAAACGAACATTGATTTTAGGCATATACTCGTTCTTTTTTCAATTATCATTTCTATACACATCGGCATCATGTTTTTGCTCATTATGCAATACTTGTGCAAAATAATATTGATTGTCCTTCTTTAGAAAATCTTTTGGATTCTTTTCTGCATCATAATGTACATAGCCATCCACATCGCTCCAATCCGTGCTTTCTCCGCCACTAGGGTTTGGATTAGGGTTCGGATTTGGATTTGGAGGTTGATGTGGCTCAAAAATAGGACCAAAACAACTCGTCGTTAAACTTGCTAAAGGAACTATCGTTCCAATTGCCATAAACTTCATA
>NC_021002.1:120441-122201 GCF_000209735.1 Mycoplasmopsis fermentans PG18 | reverse complement strand
TTTTCTTTCTATTTAGCAAAAGCTTATTGCATATTTTTTTATTGCTTTCTTTTCTAAATTTTTCATATTTTTCTGGTTCCATTTTTTTGAATTCTTCAAGATATTTTTTAGCTAAGGTACTTTTGATACCATTTTGTTTTAAATCTTCATCTACTTTTCTTTTACTAATCATATTTTCTCCTTGTCTTATTTAATAATTTTTCACTTGATTCTTTTTAAATAAATTATTAATTCTTTCATAATTAATAAGATTTGTTCCTTTTTGCAATTGCTTTAAATAAATTAGAATTTTTATCATTTAAATTGAAAATATTTTCTTTAATATTTCTATAAATTTCTTTATTTGAATTTAATTTGGTTCATTCTGACTTTTCCAAATAAAGCAATGCTATAAGTGCTTCATCTGATTGATCTAAATCTGGCATTTTCGAAAAATAATTTTGATTGTTTTCTTTAAATTTTTTTATAAAACTTTCTATCTTTAATCAATCTTCTTTTTTATCTAATATTTCAAAGAAATCAGCTCCATAATAAGGTCTTAAGTCTACTTGTTCATAATAAAAATTATTAAATAATCTAATATTCTTTATATAATCATTATCTAAAAATCATAAAGCACCCTTAATATTCATTTTTGGGTAAATAATTTTTAAGGCTTCTAATTGTTTAATGATATTCTCACAAGTTTTTTTCATTGCTTTATGTGAATAGCAATCTCTCTTTCTTAAATAAACAACAAACATATCTGTTGGTTCATCTTTTGTTGAATTATTATTCAATCTAAAAATGAAAGATGCATTGATTATTACTTGTTCAGGAATGTCTCCTAAGTGTTGTCCCTCTTTAAGAGGCAAATTGTATCTAAAATTGCTTCTTTGTAAACTAAAACCATATTGAGTAATTAAACTTAAAGCACAATATTGAATAAATTTGTCATAAATTCTTTCTTGATGCTTCAAAAATGATTGTTTAATTTTAGTCTTAACATCAAATGGGTTGGTTGGTGAAACAAAATTAAAAGGTTTATTGATTATTTCTTTTAAAAGTTTTAATGTAGGGTCATTTGTTAAGGCGCTTTTAAGTTCTGCTTCAAATTGACTATATTCCATATTTTTCTCCTATTGTTTTTAATTCTTCAAGATATTTTTTAGCTAAGGTACTTTTGATACCATTTTGTTTTAAATCTTGATCTATTTTTTGTTTTGATTCTTCACTTAATAAAATTTCATCAAATTTATTGTTTTTAATCTCATGCATAATTTTTCCTTTTCCTTTCTTCTTTTCCATAGTTCCTCCTATTTTTTAGCCTTTGACTTTGGATTTTCAATTTTTGTTTCTTTAGCAATTTCTTTATTCATAGCTGCATTTTGTGCTTTTTCAATATTCGCATTATCATATGCGTCAGCTATAATCTTTCCACTTGCTAAATCCTTTTGGTATTGGCTCATCACAGCCTCTTTAGTTGAAACAACAATTTCTTTCATTGCTTCATTAAACGTTTTTGTTATCTCTTTAGCAACACCATCGCTCAACTTAAAGTTCTTTGCAATTTCCGGCTTTATCTCATTTTTAGCTAAAGCTTTTTCTTTTCTTTTATCAAAGAAATATTTAATAGCAGTTATACCTATTACTAAAGGCAAACCGCCCACTAAATATGCTTGAAGACATAAGAACCCTTTTAATGCAAGAGCAGGTAATTTCTTCAAAACTTCCTTAAAGTTCTTGGTTCTTATTCCGCTTTCTTTTCTTTATCAGCTTCT
>NC_021002.1:77158-120341 GCF_000209735.1 Mycoplasmopsis fermentans PG18 | reverse complement strand
CAGAATTCAGTCTATACATATACATGACTCATGTCATAGTAGCTAACTCTATTCACAGCGTTCTACTTTAAATAGCCTAATCTGTAAAACTTACGCTCTTGCAACTGTTTTCTGAAGCCAAAGCCACTATTCATAAAAATTTACATAGCGTTTTTTAGCCCCAAGAAACCTTAAACAGACATACACTTCAAAAGCAACTTTTTCAGTTCTCAAAATCTTATAGTAGCTTTCACCGAGTACTATCTTTGTTTTTAAAATTTCACTAACTGTATCTTGGCTTAACTTGTCATAAACCTTCTTGCCAAAATAATTTTTTCTCCATTCCAAGTTAGCTTCAAACTTTCTAACTTCGTTTTCGCTTCCTTCATTTGCAATTAACCTTAGTTCGCCGTATACACTCATAATTTCTCCTTTTTTTTGAACATATAACAGCGACTGTGGTATAATATATACAACAGGTCGAACGATTGGTGGTGTTCTAGGCGCTGTTATTTTTTTATACTTTTGATCATTTTTTTGAAAGGTATATTAATTTAGCAGAATACGAAACTAAATAAAAATATGAATTAATGTTTATGAGTACTTTTATAAATAATCAAAAGTGAAATAAAAAAAGTGTTCAACACACTTCTTTCTATCACTTCCAGAAAAAGTTACGATGTTAATGCTGGTGTAATCGAAAACTTGAACTAAAGACAAAAAATAGAAAAATTAGAAATTGATTTTGTAGTGACAAATTCAATAACTAAAGTCTATATTCAATGTTGTTATGACATTAATAATCCTGGTGTATTAGAAAGAAAAATAAGACCATTAGAAAAAAGTTGAAAAAGGTACTTTACAATCACTAATTGTTAAGAACTTTAGAGGAAAATCTTTTATTAAAGATAATATTTTAGTAATAGGTTTATATGATTTTCTTTTAGATGATAGATTTGTATAAATAATATAAAATATTTAATATAAGGAGATATTATGAATAAAGAAGAATTGAAAAAACTTTTAATCCAAGGTGAAGGCGAAGAAATAGAATTCAAAACATGCAAAGATGCCTTATCTAAAAGTGTTTTTGATACCGTTTCAGCTTTTAGCAATAAAAATGGAGGTCATCTAATTTTAGGTATTGGAGACAATGGTGAAGTTTTAGGTGTAGACAAAACTAAAGTTAAAAAAATAGTAAATGACTTCTTGAATTCAATTCATGATTCAACTAAAATTAATCCTCCTTTATTTATTGAACCTGAAGTAATAGATTTTGATGATAAAAAAATAATTTATATTTATGTTCCAGTTGGAGTAAATGTTTGTTGACATAATGGTAGAATCTTTGAAAGATCTTTTGAAGGTGATGTTGATATCACTAATAAAGATGAATTAGTTTGAAAACTATTTCAAAAGAAAAAAAGTATTTGTTTTGTAAACAAAGTTTATCCTAATTTAAGTATTAATGATTTAGACAAAAAAGTTATTAATAAAGCAAGAAAAATGGCAATTATTAGAAATCAAAATCATTTGTGAAAAAACTTAAATGATGAGGAAATGCTTAAAAGCGCAGGTTTAATTCTAAAAGATCCTGAAACCAATAAAGAAGGAATAACTATAGCAGCTATTTTGCTTTTTGGAAAAGATCAAACTATTATGTCTGTTCTTCCTCAATATCGTACAGATGCTATTTTTAGAGTTAAAAATAAAGATAGATATGATGATAGAGAAATAGTAGCAACCAATTTAATCGATAGCTATGAGAAATTAATTAATTTTGGTGAAAAACACTTAAGCGATATTTTTGTTTTAGATGGTATTGTAAGTGTTAGTGCTCGTAATTTGATACTTAGAGAAATCATTTCTAATACACTAGCTCATAGAAAATATGCAAGCAATATGACAGCTACTATTGTCATTGATGAAAACAATATAACTGTTGAAAATGATAATAGTTCAAGCAGTAAAGAGGAATTAGATCCTAAAACCTTTAGACCAAATCCAAAAAATCCACCAATTTCAAAAGTTTTTAGAGAAATTGGTTTAGCTGATGAATTAGGTTCAGGAATTAGAAAAACTTATAAATATACAAAACTTTATTCAAATAATAAACCTACATTTTTGGATAGTAACATATTTAAAACGATTATTCCTATTCCAAAAATTGCTACATTAAAAGTTGGAAAAATGACCTCTAATATAGATACAGATAATAAAAATATTACAAACAAAAAACAATTAAATATTGAAAGAATTTTCAATTTAGTTAAAGAAAATTCTACAATAAAAAGAAGTGAAATTGCAGCAATTTTAAATTTAACTGAAAAAACTATTTCAAGATATATTAGAGAAATAAAAAACATAAAATATGTTGGAAAAGGTAAAAATGGTTATTGGGAAATTATTGATAAATAGGCCCTTATAATACCTAACAAAAGAATGTCCCTCGAAAATGTCCCTCGAAAATATCCCTCGAAAATGTCCCTCGAAAAAGTGACTTTTTTAGGACATTTTTTATTGATAAAATTTGGATTTTTTTAAAAACATAAAATCATTTGTTTAATTAAAATGTAATATATCGTAATATAAAACCACAAATTTGTTTGTTTTTTACATAACATTAATAAAAAAGTGCTTCATTTTGGTATTTAATACCATTTATTTACAAAATTATTTATTGTTTGGCAAGAATTAGAAACACGTTTTTTGAAAAATGCCCCTCGAAAATGTTTTTCAAAGTCATTTTAGACTTCTACGACAACATTATTAACTTTAGCGACAAAATTTAAAAAATGTCGTAAAAAATATTTTAGTTTATAATTAATTATTATGGTTAAAAAAGAAAAAAGGTTTTTTGATTATTCATTTTTAAAGAACATTATTAATAATGAAATTAACAAAAAATTAAAACAAATTTATGAGTTAAATGGACTTATAAATGATTTTTCTAATATTCCAGAACAAACTAAAAATACTTTAATTAAAAATAGTATTTTTCAAAGTGTTACTTCTTCAAACAAAATTGAAAATATTGTTTCAACTACAAACAAAATTGAAAATATTATTTTTAATAATAAAAAATATACAGGCGAAAACGAATTAGAAATTCAAGGTTATAATGATGTATTAAATATTATTTTAAATAATTTTGATAATATAGATATTACTAAATCAAACATCTTAAATTTACATAATCAATTATATAAATATAGTAATAAAACTTATTTAAAAGGAAAGTTTAAAGAAATGAACAATTATATTTTTTCAATTGACCAAAACAACTATAAAACTGTTATATTTGAACCGGTTGATCATTCTTTGGTTGATGATTACATAACAAAAATATGTGATGAATACAATAAAAGAAATGATGAAAAAATAATTGATCCTTTAATACTAATTCCAACATTTATTTTGGATTTTTTATGTATTCACCCTTTTAGTGATGGCAATGGTAGAATTTCAAGATTATTAACTAACTGTTTATTATTTCAAAATGATTTTATGATTAATAAATACATTAGTTTTGAAAAAATCATAGAAGAAAATTTAAATCAATATTATTTCACTTTAAGAAAAAGCTCAACTAATTGACAGTATAGCCAAAACGATTATTTGCCTTTTATTGATTATTTTTTAGATTGCTTAATTATTTCCTACAATAAATTAATAGATGTAAATAAAAAAGATTATTTAGAAAATCAAATAATCGAAATTTTAACTACTAGCTTAATTCCTTTATCAACTAAAGAAATAAGTGAACGACTTGTTTCAATTTCAAGAAGAACATTAGAAAGAAAACTTAAAGTCTTATTAGAACAAAATAAAATCAAAAAAGTTGGTCAATATAAAAATGCTAAATATAAATTAACATAATTCAATATATGTAAAAAATATCATTTTAATTTTATAAGTATAAATTCTAAAATTGATTGTCATACCTTCGATACAAAACAATTTAGCATTTATAATTGTAAAATATGAGCTATTTATCAATTTAGTATTTAGTTTTTGTTCTAATCCAACAAAATCGGAAAAACAAAAAAACTATCAATTAATTGCATCCTGAATGAATTTGAGTAATTAACAAATTGCTAAAAAAGTTGATTTATCAATTAGATCTATTCAAAGATACAAAAACAATATTAGAGATTTTTTAAATAGAAAAACCGATGCTATTCAAATTGTTTCTAAAAATAGATTAAATAAAAATGCAATCAAGAAAAATTTAAATTATGCAGTTAATGATTTTATGGAAGAATACACAGAATATATTAAAAACAAAATTAACGGAATCAAAAATGTTAATGATGCAACAATCAAATCTTTTTGAAAAGAAATAAGAATTGTAGATTATTCTCATGTAGGCTATGAAAAACAAATTAGTTATCAAACTCTAGTTAACAGATTAACAAGCTTAGGATTTTTAACCATTTTTAGTCATAAAAAAACTAGAAGAAAAGTAAGAAAAATGATTAAAATTGCTGAATTGTTAAAAGTTCAAATAGAAGAAGTTAGAAACAATTATCAAAACTTTTTATGTTTGTTTAGCGAAGCGAGACTAAGAGTTAGATTGTGTAGAAAAGAAAACATGCATTTTGGCGATGAATTACAAATAGACGCTTGTATATATGAATCATTTGATAGGACTATGAGTGCATAATATCATTAACTATTATTCTTCTACAATTTTTGTATTTATTTAAAACTGGAATTTTATTTTTTATACTCAAAATTGTAACTAAGGGCTTATAAGCCCCACAATGCGGACATGTCAAATCTTTAAAAATTTATCACTTAGCATTTCCACCTATATGTGAAATAGAATATCACTAATAAACAAGTAAGTAATTTTTTTAAAACATTGGCAATATTGCTAACTTTTTAAGAAAATAGTATAATTTTTATAAGGAGTTAGAAATGAATAAAGTTATTAAAAGAGACAATTATTTAAATATGCTAATTAATAAAATCAATAACAAAAAAATTAAAATAATTACAGGTATAAGAAGAGTAGGCAAAAGTTTTTTACTCTTCAATTTATTCTATAGTTATTTATTAGCTAATAAGGTGGAAGCTGACCAAATAATAACAATAAAACTTGACCGAGTTGAAAATGAAGAACTTTGAGATCGTCAAAAGTTATACAAATACATTAAAGATAGAATTGTTAACGATAAACAATATTTTCTTTTAATTGATGAGATTCAAAATGTCAAAAAGTTTGAATTGGTTTTAAATTCATTTCAAGATCAAGATAATATTGATATTTATGTTACTGGCAGTAATTCTAAATTCTTATNCAAAGATATAGCTACTACTTTTGCAGGTCGAGGTATGGAGATTAATGTTTTGCCTTTATCATTTCAAGAATATTTAAACTTTAGTAATCTTGATATAAATGAAGCTTGAAATTTATATTCTCTTTATGGTGGTATGCCTGAAGTAGTTTTAGTAGATAATGAAAAAGAAAAGAAACAAATATTAAAAGATCTTTTAACAAATGTTTATGTTAATGACATTGTTGAGAGACATAAACTTAATAGTACTCAAGATGTTTTAAACATAGTTGAATATCTTGCTTCAATAGTTTCATCTCAATGTAATTCAAGTAGAATTGCCAACTCTTTTAATTCTTTAAATAATAAAAAGACTTCTACTTATCAAATAGATAAAATATTAGATGCACTAGAAGATTCTTTCTTAATAGATAAAATAAGAAAATATGATATTAAAGGTTTAAAACTTCTTTCGGGTCAATATAAATACTATTTTGTTGACAACGGATTAAGAAATGTAGCTCTCAATTTTAGAAATCTAGGACAAGGTCAATTAATCGAAAACGCCTTTTTTAATGCTCTAAAAATAAATTACTTCGATATTAGTTATGGGGCAATTAATCAAAAAAATAATATTAATAATCAATGAATTAATAATCAATATGAAATAGATTTTATAGCACAAAATTTCAATACAAAAGTATATTTTCAAGTAACAACTTCTTTAAACAATCAAGAAGTTAAAGAAAGAGAATTGAGACCATTCTTTTTAACTAACAACAACTTTAGAAAAGTTATTGTTGATTATAGCGAAAAAAATAACTGAATAGATCAAGATGGAATAACTCATGTTTCTTTATTAAGTTATTTAGAAAATCCTGACATAATTAAAGAATTTTAAAAAAAGTATTTAACATAATTACTTATCTAATTTTTATTAAGCTTTTTAAATATTTAAATAAAGTTTTTATTTCTTTATTTTATAATTTGTTTATTCAAATTATCAAATAGGAGTATTTCATATGGAAGAACAATTATCTATTATTGATAAGATAAAAAAATTATCTTGAATTGCTTTTGCTGCTAATATTGCAACAATCGGTATAGGCGCATTAGCATCATGACTCAATTTACGGAATCGTGATACTACAACCAATGCAAATACATTTGTTAGCACTACCCAAATAGTGATATATGCTGCAATTATTATTATTCCTTTAATTTTTGCTTTAGTGCTTAAAAGCTTTATCTTTAAAGCGACCTTTAATGATGAAAGAGTAATCACTTATTATCATATGGATTGTTTTTATCCTAGATGAAGAGGAAGTAGCATAATAGCTTGAGGAAGTGTTAAATGAGTTATCTTTGTTTATTTTATGAAACTTGTTGTTAACTTTATTTTAGTTTGCTTAATATATTTAATTGGATTGTTTCTATTTCCTCTCACTTATTTCAAATGTAAAAACTATGAAACAGATTTAAAAAACAATGTTAAGTTCAATGTAGACTTATATGGAGAAGCTAAATAAGAATTCAATAAATTAACTAAAATTTGAATGAACTTGTTAAATTATTAACATAATCACATATATAATTTTTTAAAACTTACCACCCTCACTTTTGAAAATAATATGAACTTTATTTCTAAAATAATTGTTAGAAATTCATTCACTATCTGGATCATCTAAAATGATTAAATGAATGTTTTTTGTGTAATCTTTAATGCAATTTATATTATTAAAGGTGTAATATTCTCTGCTTAACATATTATAATTTAAGTGTCCTTTCTTATTTTTTAAGCAATTTATATTATAAAGGACAATTTAAAAAGTGAGATCTCTAAAACCTAGGGGTCTCACTTTTGGAATTAACAGTAACTAAAACCAATATAATCTACTATATTATTTTTAATCACTTCCAGTTCTTCTTTAGTCTTATTAATTTTTATATTATTTTTAAAAAATAATTATCTAAATATTTAGGATAAACTCCGCGAGCTAAAACATCAGTAAAATAAAGATTTTGTCATTCTTTTTCCATTTTCAATATTTGATCTTCTACTTTTGCACTTTTAGTATAAAAAGGCATAGCTAATACCATTGAACCTACTTGAATCTGATTGTAATTATTTTTAATTATTTCTTTGACTTTAGCATAAGCATAAAGCATATTATGAGTTGCTTGATATAAAATATTTAAATCTTCTTGATTTTTGTAAATTCCGCCATTACAAAAAGGAATATGTAAAAGTGAATTAATTTCATTAAAAGCTACTAAATAATCTATGTATTTATTAAAGTATTTTAGAACTACTTTAGCATAATTTAAAAAGTATTTAACAACTTTTTTATTATTAAAACCATTGTATTTAAGTGCTAAATGTAAAGGCATTTCATAATGACAAAGAGTAACTATTGTTTTTATTTTTCTTCTCTTTAATTCTTTGAACAATTTAAGATAAAACTCAAGACCCTTTTGATTAGGTTTACTTTCATCACCTTTTGGAAAAATTCGACTTCAAGCAATTGAAATTCTTAAAACTTTAATTCCCATTTCACTTAAAAGATCTAAATCTTCTTAATATTTATGATAAAAATCAATAGCTTTTCTTTTAATATTAAATTCTTTTAAATTTAAATCAATATGACCTAAAGCACCTTTAGGTAATACATCTTGGACATTTAAACCCTTATTTTCTTCATTATAAGCTCCTTCAATTTGATTAGCTGCAAAAGCAGTACCTCATAAAAACTTTTTACTAAAACTCATAAAATCTCCTTATTATTCTTATTTATATTTTATTGTAAATAAAAAATAGATTAAAAAAACAAGCAAAATAAACTTGCTTATTTCTTACTTTCATAAAGTTTTTTGATTTCTAAAGCTATTTTTTTAGAAACAACTTTTTCTAATTCTTCTAAAGGAGCGTTAAAGATATTAACATATGTTTTAATGTATTTAGTAATTTAGTTTCCGCACATTTACCTAAACCTTTAATTGATTGTAAGCTGCCTTCAAAAGTAGTGATACGATTTCTATTTCTCAAATGGCTTTTAGCAAAGCGATCGACTTCAATTTGCATACTTGCCAAAAAGTTTAGTAAATCTTTATTTTTTATTTTAACTAAATTTTCTTGTAAATCAATTAAAGCTCTTGTTCTATGAAAATCATCTTTAACTAAACCAACAATTGGTATTTTAATATCTAAATCAAACAAAACTTTTTTAGCTTCATGTATTTGAGCTAAACCACCATCAACAATAATTAAATCAAAATCTTTTTTGTTGTCTGCTGAACTAAAGTATTTTTTAATTGATTCTTTCATGTATTCAACATCTGCTTCTCTAGAATAAATATCAATGTGATTAAATTTTCTGTATAAATTTTTGTTTTTTAAACCATTAGAATAAACTATAGCAACACCGACAGGATTAGAATTAGCTAAATTTGAGTTATCAAATAAAATGATATTTTTTAATGAATCAATTTTGATTAGCTTTTTAAATTCTTCAAGCATTAATAATGCATGATCATTTTTATTTTTAATTAGTAAATGTTCTTTACTAAAATACTCTTCAAGGTTTAATTGTGCTATTTCTAAAACACGTTTTTTATCACCTATTTTAGGTGTAACTATATTTAAATTTTCATCTAAATTTAAGTTTAAATTGTTAATTTTTTCTTCAACTAAAATTTCATCTGGCTTTATTTTATTTTCATAATATTTATTAAAGAATTTTTCAAGTGTTTCAATTTCATCAATGTCAATATTTAAAGCTTGATTATCTTTATTAATTAATAGACCTGAACGATAAAAAAGGATTGTCATATAAATTATGTTATCAACTGTTTTATAGGCAAATACGTCTAAATTGTGAATATCTTTTAATTCAATAATTTGTTCTTCATTAAGCTTTTTAAGATATTCTCAGGAAAGTTTTAAATCACGAGCTAATTCAAAATGTTCAGTCTCAGCTTCTTTGAACATTTTTTCTTTAATTTCATTAATATAAGAGTTATCTTTAAAACTTAAAATGGATTTAATTTTGTTGAACTTTTCTTGTCAAAATTTAGGATCATTATTTTTGATTTTTAAACCTTTTTCATAAAATGCTTCACGTTCTAATAATTTCAATATTTGAATAGAACCATAACCTATTGGAAAAGGTCCAAAGTAAAATAATTTATTAGTTTCATTCTTTTTGCCTATTTTTCTTGACAATGAAATATCTAAACCCCTGTCACTTAATTGTACTTTTAAATATGGATAACGACGGTCATCCAAAAGCAAAATATTATATTCAGGATTATATTTATCAATGTAAAGTTTTTCAAGTAATAATGCTTCTTTATTGGTTTTGCAAATAAAAACTTCGTAAGCTCTTATTTCTTCAACAAGCCTACTTGTTTTATATGAGTTAATTGCACCTTCAAAATATTGGTGCATTCTTTTGCGTAAGTTTTTTGCTTTTCCAACATAAATAACTTGATCATTTTTATCTTTTCAGAGATAAATACCAGGTGCTGTTGAAACATTTTTTAATGAAGTAATTATTTCTTCTTTAGTCATTTTTTATTCTAAAACTTTTTCTACTCAATCACAAAGAATTTCTTTTGGATAATAGTTTTCTCCTCTTTGAATGATTTTGTTATTTTTCATTATTAAAAATGTTGGAACATGTAAAATTTTTCAACGGTTATTGATTTCTCTAAATAATTGAGCTTTTTCAGCATCAACTTCTAGAAAAATAATTTCATTGTATTCTTTATATTCTTCTTCAACACTTTCAACAATTGGTTTCATAACTTTACAATCTGGACATCATGAAGTTGTAAAGGTTATAAAGTAAATATTGTTTTCGTTGTTGCTATTAGCAACCATATTTTGTACTTCATTTCATGCAACTTGTTTCATTTTTACTCCTAATTATCACTTAATATTGGACTAACTCAATCATTATCATCTTCGAAGTGATCTACTCTATCTTTTGATTTATTTGAATCATTGTTGATTACAATTGTATTAGTATCAAAAGTGAATTGGAAATTTTGTCTCTTTTCACTTTCTGGTTGTTCAAGTTTAATTTCTTTTGAAGCCAAATTATCTGCTTCAATGCTGTCTAGTTGAGCAATAAATTCTTCTTTAGTTTTTAGATCGTCATCTTTTTCAATTATTGTTTCATTTGAATCTTCAGGAATAATGAAACCTATAGTTTGCTTTTTGTTTTCAACATTTTCTTCTATTTTTTGTTCAATAGTTTGAGCTTTAACTTCTACAGGTTGACTCATTGTTTGAGTTATATTTTGAGTATTCTTTTCAGCACTCATTACAAATGTATTTTCACTTGAATCAATTAAGAATGCTATTTCTTGTTCTAAGGTTTTACTTTCTTCATTTTCGATGGTTTCTTTTACTAATTTTACTGTTTTACTATTGTTTTGGTCAATTATATTGCTTTGAGTTTGGTCTTTTTCAACATCATTTGTATCTGTTAATTCGTTGGTGTCTACTAAGAATTGTTGACTAACTTGTTCTATAGTTGGAGCAAGTTTTTCTTCCTTAGTTACTTCACTAATTACTTGATCTGCTAATAAAATATTTGTGATTTCTTTTGTTTTTTCTTCAGTAGGTTGTACTGCTTCAAATTTAGCAGTCATTTCTTTAGTTTTAGCTTTGATTTCTTCTGTATCTGATTTTTTGTTTTCTAAATCATCAATTAATAATTTTGTTGATTCTTGACTTTGAGCTTCGACCTCAATAGTTTCAACATAATTAGACATATATCTTTCTTCTGTTAAATCAAAATCTTTTGAGTATTCACTTGTTGATTCATTGCTAATGTATGTATTTGTATTATTTTTATTATGTTTATTAACTAAAAGATTTTGAGCATTGATTGCTGGCATTTTAATATCAGCTGCTGCATTTAAAGTTATTGTTGCAGAAGTTGTATTAGTTTGAGTAGTTTCAACTATTTTAAGAAATTCTTCTGCTTCAAGTTGACTAGCTGTCTTTTTAGCTTTAACATTTTCAAAGTATTTAGCTGTGAGGGTATGTTGAGCTAAAAGAGTCAAATTCTTTTTAACTAATTTTTGTAAGTATCTAAAATTAAATTTAAAGTAATCTACTTTTAAGACTTGAGCTGCATCTTTGTAGAATCTGAATAGTTCTCTAACTTGAGGTGTGTAGTAGAATAAACTATTTATTTTTTGCAAGTATTGTTCAACCATAACAATTGTTTTTTTGTGTTCGTTAATGTTTTTAAAATATTTAATTGGATTTAATGTTACAAGGAATAATCAAGCTAAGGTTCAAATTAAAAATGCACTAATTATTGCTAAATAAGGACTAAAAGTTACTACATAAAAAAGATTAAATAATGTATCAAGTAAAAAACCAATATTTAAATAAGCAACTGGATAATCAACACTTTTACCATCTAATAAATCAGCTTGATTTGTAAAAGTATAGTATCAACCTTTTAAGTAAATATTTTTAACATCAGCTGTTGAATAATATCAAATGTTTTCAACACGGAAGCTAACTAAAACCACATGATAAATTAAAACTACAAATAATAATGTTAACCAAACAAAGCTGATGATTCTTTTTCTTAAAATTCAGTAATCAACTCTTGTATAAGATTTAAACCAAGCAAAATAATGATTTTTGAATATTGAACCAAATCAACGCACCATAAGTGTTAAAAATGATCCTATTATTACAAGTGTTATTATGTCACCAAAAGCTAAGCCGAAACTATATAAATAAATTTTGCGAATAATATTTATTACTTTATTATCATTGTGAAAAAAGAGATCTTGATATTGAAACATAATAAAAGCTAAGGCAACAAAAAGCAAAATGAGAAATTTTAAAATTTCTCCTGGAATTGAATAACTAACATCGCCAACTACGTCATTTTCATTCTTTTTTTCACGAGCGAAAATTTTTAATCTTTTCCTAACACTATTAACTTCAATTTTCATAACATTAATTATATACATTTTTATATAAATATTAATATCTAATTTAGTATTTATTATTAATGTGTAACCTTTTTATTAGTAAATAAAACATTTCAATATTTCATTATTTTTAATTTTTTTAGTTTTATTAATATGGTAATTTTTTCAATAAATTGTTGCAAAAACTGTTTCATATTATTATGAAAAGAATTAAATTTTTATACATTTTATATTGTGATAATAGAAAAAAATAGAGGCAAATTATTATAAAAAAATAAACATTTTTTGTTGTAGCTATTTCTATTTCAACAACAATTTTACCAACAATAGCAATATCAACAGGATGCGCTTAGAAACCTGAAATGCCTAATATTGAAAGTGATGAAATTAAAAAAACTAAGGAATGATTGAATGGAGAAATTCAAAAGTTAAATGAATTAATTTAAATTCATCAAACTAGTGATCATGAAAACTATAAATTAATTAATGAAATTGCAAATAGTACATTAAATAATGCAAAAGCTATTCATGGTAAAAATACGGTAAAAAAGCACAAAATTACACTGAGAATTTCTCGGTGTTTTTGTTATTTTTTGTAAGCTAATAAAGCAGCTATTTCTTGATCATAAATAGGTCCATTTTCAGGAATTGGAGTTTCTAAAATTATTGGCACATTATCAAAATCTTTATCATGAACAAACTTAGCTAAAGTATCAATTCCAATAAAACCTTTATCGATATTTTCATGGCGATCTTTATGTGAATTTAAATCATTTTTTGAATCATTTAAATGAATAACTTTTATATGTTTTAGTAAATTATATTTATTAATTTCACTCTTAAATTCTTGATAATTTTTAATATTATAACCTGCATCTCAAACATGACATGTATCCAAGCAAATTTGTAATCTGTCATTTGCTAATTCATCTATTAAATAGCGTAATTGGGCAAAATTAGTACCAACTTCAGTACCCTTTCCAGACATAGTTTCAATACATATAACAACATCTTTAGTTTTAGCTAAAACTTCTTTTAAAGACTTAACTAATTGTGCGAGTGATTCTTGTAATTCATAAGTTGTATAAGCGCCTGGATGAAGTACTAAATATTTAACTCCAATATAATTCATTCTTTGAATTTCTTTAATTAAAAAATCAACTGCAAAAGCATTTTTAACCTTATCTTTACTTGAGGGATTAATAATATAAGGAGCATGAACTACAATGTCTTCTGGTTTAATTAAATTAGAATAATTAGCTTTATATTCTTCATATTTATAAACTTTTGTATCAACTCTTTTAGCATTCTGAGGAGCGCCCAAATAAATCATGGTACAGTTAGCTTTATTTTTAAGTGATTCTTTAATTGAGCCAACTAAATAATCTGGACTTTTAAAAGAAATGTGACTACCTAATTTAATCATTATTGCTTCCTTTCTTGCCCTTACTTGAAACAAAATAACGATACAAACCACCACTTTTGTAGTTAGGAGCTATTTCATCTGCAACAACTTTAAGATCACTAGTGGCATTACCCATTGCCACTAATTTTCCAACATAACCTTTAACTGAAGCATCAGCCATTGAGTCACCAATATGAATAGTATTATTTTGATTAATACCTTTTAATGCACAATAAGCAGATTCAGATAATCCTTTATTAGCATCAATAGTTGTGATTTCAACAACATAATTAGCACTAGCTAAATATGAATTGCAAATATCATCAAAATTAACTTGGAATGTTTTTAATATGTTTTTGGCGCCTGCTATATTTTTTAAAATTAAAGCAATTTTTGTAATGTTCTTGTGATTGTTAAAATTGAAGTTTTTACTTCTTTTAATACCATGCATTTTTTTAGAAAGAAACAATTTATTGATTCAATAATCAAAAGCATTATGGACATAAATTGTTTCGCCTTCTTCATCGAAAATTACATATAAAATCTTATTTTCTTCAGCAAATTTTTGAATTTTATTAGCTGTATCTTTTTTGAATGTTCTTTGTCAAACTAAATTATTATCAATATAAATTTCAGCTCCAGAAGAAGTAATAACATCCTTGATTCCTAATTGATAAATTGCTTGTTGGACTCTTTGATCACTAAAACTTCTCCCTGTTGAAAGTACCACATTAGCAAAATTTTTTAGTAATAAAATTGCACTAATATTTTTAGCACTGATTCTACTTTTTTTCCTTTGGTCGAATAAAGTCCCGTCTAAGTCTATAAAATATGTTTTTTGGTTTTTATCCATAGTTTTTGTATTATACAACAAAAAATAGTGGATATTATTTGCAAATAAAAAAGAGCCTATTTTTTATAAATAAGCTCTGAAAAATTCTTAAAATTAGTAAATTTTGGTTCTGAATACTTTGCCACTACCATCATTTTTAATAGCATAAATTTTAAGCTTCAATTCATCATCATAAAATTTATCTGATTTCTTAATATCGATAAATAAATTTGAAATAGCTTTTTCACAATAAATATTGATTTCGTCTTCTTTGATTTTTTTTGTTAATTAAAGCCTTAACTTGTTTAGCATTAAATTTATCCAAAAATGAGATATCTTTAAAACGTCCAACTAATTCAGGTCTAAATTTTTGAATCATTTTTTCTTGTTCTTTTTGGCTATTTTTATCTTTGTTATTTGAATAATTATCTTGACTAACATTACTTTGAAAAATTAAAATTAATTTACTACAGTCATATCCAACATTTATATAATTGATAAATTTGCATTCATCTAAAATATTTAAAAAATGTTTTTAATTTTGTCATTTTAGAGTGAACCCCAAATTCCAGACTTTTTGGAAAGGGGCTCATTTTTATTCAATTTAAATTTAAAAAAATAACAAATTTTAAAATCAATATTGAAAATAAAATGGAAGATAAAGATTTATTAATTAAACAATTAAAGGAAGAAAATAAAATACTTAAATTGGAAAACGCGATAGCAAAAAAAGTGAGCGTTTTGGTTCAATTGAAAGACTCACTAACAAAGAAAAATTCCAAATAATAATTGAACTAAGGCGAGAATTTAAAAAGTTATTTTTCTATTAAATTAATATTAGAAAAAGTCAATTTTTTATGAGATATTAAAATCACAAAATAAACCTGACAAAGATGAAAATTTGAAAAAGATTATATTTGACTTATTTAACTATAATAAAGGACTATACGGTTATAGACGTATTACTTTTGCATTAAGAAATAAAGGAATAATGATTAATCATAAAAAGGTTCAAAAATTAATAAAATCATTAAATCTTTTTGGCAAAACATTAAGAAAAAAATAAGTATTCTTCATTCATAGGCAATACTCACAAAAAAACATTCCAAACTTGCTTTTAGATAAAGAAAATATCGCAAAATATTTCTTCAGATACAAAAAAATTTTTTTAGTGATAAATATTTGAAAATACTAGGAATAGATGTTACTGAATTTAAATTAAAAAATGATGAAAAAGCATATTTTTTCGTGTGGTTGATTTTAAAAGTTGAGAGATTTTAGGTTATTCGATTTCTAAATCAACTAACTTAAGAATGGCGGGTAAAATGTTGGAAAACGTAGAAGAGAATTGACATAGCTTAAACAATGTATTATTGCATTCTTATCAAGGATGACAATATACTCATGAAGAGTATATAAATTATTTGAAAAAGAAACAAACAATTCAAAGCTTGTTAAGAAAAGGAAATTGTTTAGACAATAGTCCCGCTGAATGTTTATTTAGTGTTGTAAAAAGAGAATTTTGATTTGGGGAAGAAAATAAATTTAAAACCGCTTTAGAAGAATATATTTCATATTATAATAATGACAGAATTGTTAATAAATTAAAAGGACTTAGCCCTGTTCAATACAGGAATAAGTCCAAACATAATTAAAAGTCCAATATTTAAGGTTCATACCAACTTTGTTCTTGCTTTTAATAACTTTGTTTCTAGTTATGAATTGTATTGAAAAAGATTGGAAAAATTTGAAGCAAATCTAGAATTTTATAACAATTTTTCAGATTGTTTAAACTTTATAGATAGCTTAACAAATGTTTTTCCAAAAGATAACACTTTTTACAAAAAAACCTATTTTACAGTTAATAACGACAATTTGTTCTATATGCAAAACTCAAATCTTTATAAAATAATTTTAAATAAAAGACATCTTGAAAATATGAATACTTGACATGAAAATAATAAATTAAATTTCTTAATTAATAGAATGAAAAACATAATGCTTTATCTAGTTAATAATAAATTAACCACTTACAATTCACAGTATATTTTTAGAGAAAAAGACAAACGCTATATCTTTGAAAAAAGCTCCCTAAATGAAATATTAAATAAAAATTTAAATGCAAACACAGGTCAAATTATAACCTGAATCGACTTCAATAACCCATTATTAATTGAAAAAGAAACTGCTAATTCTTTTGACTTTTTAGTATTTGATAATAATGGAAATATCTTAAAAAATAATGATTACTTTTTACAAAATCTTGAATATGATAAATTAATAATTTCTATATCAAAAAATAATTTAATAAATAATAAAAAAATACAAATCATTGTTGAATTTTTAAATAAAGAAAAATACATCAAAGGTGTTTTTCGAACTAATTACAATTTTGATGACTCTGATTATGAATATCATTTTGTTATTTCTAGATCAAAATCTGATTTTCTGCTTTTGGCTAATATTGACCACAATAATAATGATTCTAAAAAACTTATAAATTCCTTTAATGAAATGCTTGATTTAAATATTGAAAACAAACTCCAATTTTTTATAGATGAATTTAGAAAAACAACAGATGATAAAATACTAAAATTTGTAGTTATCAAAAAAATGAGTAAGAAAAAAAATTCTTAAAAATTGACAAAGATGACTATCAATTTATTTTGAATGAATACAAATTTGAAGAAACTCAAGAAACATTTAAAGACAAAATGCAAGACATAAAAAGCTTGCTTTCAAACATTGAAAAGAAATATAATTAAAAGTAAAAGAACTATAAAATAGCATTTTTAGTTTTTTGTTGTTTTTTTCATGATTATTTTTATTTTAAGTCAAAAATTTTATATATTACAAATGAATATTAATACTTAATATATAATTTATATTATGAACTTAAAACAAAAAATAATTTTATATTCTTTAATAGCAGTTGCTGGCGTTTTCCTAGCTGTAGGGTCAGTAATTTTGTATTTTACTCGTTCAGATATTTATAGCAGCATTTTTGGAATTTTTGGCATATGTCTTTCATTAATAATCGTTGGATTATTTGGAATTTTATCTGTTAAAAGTTTTTTATCAACTCAAGCTATAGTAAAAAAATCTTTTAACAGTTTCATTGATGAAATCATTAGTCATAATGCAATTGGAGTGCTTATTTTTGACAGTGAAGGCCAAATTCTTTGAACAAGTAAATTTATTAAAAACCGTTTTGGTAGAAAATGAGTCGGATCAAAATTAACTGATTTTTTCAAGAAATTTAATATTAATTTTGATTCTAATAACATTTCTTTTGATTTTAATTACAAAGATTTTTCATATACAGTAAATATTTGACCACTTGAAAATTGTTTAAGTATTAAGGACAATACTCTTGAACAAAGAACTCTTCAATTATATGAAGATGAATTAACAGTTTTAGGTGAAATTGAAATTGATAACTATCAGCTTTATCAATCAATTCTTTCTGAAGAACAACTTTATAATGTAACTAAAGAAGTTGTTACAGTATTAGATAACTTAGTGTGTGATTACAACTTAGTTTATCGTCAATATAATACAAACGGTAAATTTCTTATTGTAACTAACAAGCAAGCTTTAGATAAAATGAGTCAAGTAAACTTTAAGTTTTTTGATGATTTACATAAAACACTAAAAAGTCAAAACATTATTATTTCAGTTTCTGCAGGTTTTGCATATGGAACAAAAAACTTATGAGAAAAAATGGAACAAGCTAAAAATGCTTTATTACAAGCTCAAAGTCGTGGTGGTGACCAAGTAGCTATTTTCTCAAGAAATAATTTACCTCGTTACTTTGGTTCAACAAGTGAAATCTTGCCAAATATCAACCGTGCAAGAATCAAAGCACTTGCTAATTGAATTGAAAAGAAACTTTTAGATCCAAAAATTAAAAGAGTTATTGCTTATGGTCATGCACATGCAGACTTGGATGCAATCGGTTCAGCTTTAGGAGTTTATGCTATAGCTAAAACATTTGATAAAGAAGCTTACATTTGCACAATGACTCAAGATGTTACAACTAAAAAAGCAATTGCTAAATACTTTGGTGAAGATAATCCAATTTTCATTAAAGCTCATCAAGCTAACACATTGACTGATGAAAATACACTTGTATTTTTAGTTGATAACTCAGCTCCAAATAGGACTGATAATCCAAAATGTGTTGAAAAAGCTAAAAACACAAATATCTTTATTTTAGACCACCATAGATTAAATTCTTCAGTTGACTTTTGTTCAAAAATTAATCGCCACATTGAGCCTTCAGCTTCAAGTGCTAGTGAAATAGTAACTGAATTAATGATGTTTTTAGAAAAGCAAGTTAAAGTTAAAAAGAACATTGCTCAAATGTTATTAAATGGTATTTATCTTGACACCTTACAATTTCAAAAACATGTTACTTCAAGAACATTTGAAGCAGCAAGTTGACTTAAAAATAGAGGCGCAGATTCAACTGAAAGTTCTAATTCATTAAAAATTGATGCAACCACTTATGAAAAAGTTGATCAAGTATTAAAAAACTTAGAAGAAGTAAAACCAGGATTCTATTTAGCTTACAAAGATATTCCACTTTCGAATGATGTTATTTCTATAGCAGCTGAAGAAATTCTTAGAATTAGTGGTCGTAAAGCAAGTTTTGTTGTAGCTAAAAGTGAAGACAAAAAATCATATAAATTAAGTGCCAGAGGTATTGATACAAATGTTCAAATTATTTGCGAAGCTGTTGGTGGAGGTGGACACTTTGGGACAGCAGCTGCAGTTTCAAAAGAAGACTTGTTGACATTTGTAGATAATATTAAACAAGCGATAGTGAGTGTGAAAAATGAAAGTAATATTGATTAAAGATTGTGATAAAGGTAAAGCCAATACAATTATTGAAGTTTCAGCTGGTTATGGTAATAACTTCTTAATTGCAAAAGGTTTTGCAGTTGTCTATAATGACAAGACTAAAAAAGAGCTTGAACAAAGACTTAGTGAGCTTACTAAAAATGAAATGGAAAAACGTTCAGAAGCTCTTGAACTTAAAGATCAAATTGAAAAATTAACTTTAAAATATACTTTAGATGCGCATATTGACAATAATGGAAATTTAATTGCTCATGGTGCTGTATCAACCAAAGATATTGTTAAAGATTTAGTCCAAAATGGCTATAAATTAGATAAATACGCAGTTCAAAAAGTTCATTTAGTATCTAATGGATTGCATGATATAGATGTTATTTTATATAAAGATATCATTGCAAAATTGAAAGTAGAAGTGATAATTAATGCCAAATAATAATCCAAGTAATGCACCAATAAATACATCTCGTCATATTAACTCTAGATATGAGGAGTCTCTTTTAGGCTTAATCTTAACAGACAACAAAAACGCACCTAAAATTGTGCCTTACTTACTTGAAGAAGACTTTGCAATTTTAGAAAATCAAAGACTTTTCTCTGTTTTTAAAGAACTATTTGAAAACAACATTTCGATTAATGAAGAAAACATTTTTACTGTTGCTAAAAAAAGAAACTTTGTTCAAATAACACCTTTATATTTATCTAAACTTTATCATACTGCTGGTTTCTCATCTAATATTCAAACTTACTTAGAAGAATTAGTTAAGTTAACAAAATTACGTTTAATTGAATCACGTTTAGCTTTAGTTCAAAGAAGACTTGATGTTGAAAAAGCAATCAATGAAAAAGATGTTATTTCAGATTTACAAAACCTATTACTTGACATTGATCGTAGTCAAGTTAGTGCAGACTTTTTAACAGCCAAAGAAGTTAGCGATGAATACTTTAAAGATTTAGAAAATCGCCACTCAAGAGATCTAAATGAATTAAATGGACTAGCAACAGGTTACGACAATTTAGACCAAATTACTCAAGGTCTACATGGTGGTGAATTAATTATTATTGCTGCTCGTCCAGCAATGGGTAAAACTGCTTTTGCTCTTAATATTGCTTCAAATGTTGCTAAAAGAAAAAACAGAAGAGCTGTCTTCTTTACGCTTGAAATGTCATCAAACCAACTTATGGGTAGAATTTATAGCTTGAACACAAATGTGCCACTTCAAAAACTAAAACAACCTCAAACAATTACAGATAATGAATTTCTTTTAATCAACAGTTTAAAACAAGATGTAATTGACAAAATGAACTTATTTATAGATGAATCAGTAAATAATGAATTAAATACACTGCTTTGAAAATGTCGTCGTTTACACAAAGTTAGTCCAATTGATTTAATTGTTATTGACTACTTACAATTGATTTCATCAGACTCAAATAGAAGAAATGAAAGTCGGCAAAATGAAATAGCTAAAATTAGCCGTTCATTAAAAACATTAGCCTTAGAATTAAATGTTCCAATTATTGCACTAAGCCAACTTTCCCGTGAAGTTGAAAAACGTGAAGACAAAAGACCTATTATGTCTGACTTACGTGAATCAGGTAACATTGAACAAGATGCCGATATTGTTATGTTCTTATATCGTGAAAATTATTATAAAAAACAAGTCTCACAAGAAACCAAAGATCTCTTTGGAGATATTGGAGAAAAAATAGATATCATTATTGCAAAACACAGAAATGGACCAACAGGAATTTTTCCATTATGATTCAAAATGTCATGTGGTCGTTTCATTAATTTTGAAAATGAACAAATTGCCGTCTCAAGTGATGATGACGAAGAAGAGGAATAATCATGGACCCGAAACTGAAATTAGGATTAAGCATATTCGGACTAGTTATTTTGTTAATAGCTAGCGGAATTTTTAGTGCCAGTGAAACTGCTTATACATCCTTAAATGTTGGCAAAATTGAAACAATGGTTGGCAATAAAGAATTTGGCCACAAAATAATCAAAAAACAACATACATTTTTCAACCAAACTTTAAGTACTATTTTAATATGCAACAATATAGTTAATATTGCTGCTTCGGCCTTAACATCCTGACTCTTATCAACTTACTTAGGTAAAAAATTCGAATCATATAACGTTTTAATTTCAACTGCTGTAATGACTCCAATAATTGTTTTATTTGGAGAAATTACACCTAAATTAATAGCCAAAAGTAAACCTGAAGCGACAGTTAAAGTTTTCTGCTACTTGTTAATTATTTTATATTACTTGTTTTGACCAATTACCTATCCAATAAGCAAGATTGGTAAAAAAATCTATATAACAAATACAGAAAATGATGTTAAAAATATTATTGATATTGCGCAAAACGAAGGCGTTTTAGAGGCTAATGAAAGCATCATGGCTCAAAATGCTTTAGACTTAGATAGTACCAAAGTTAAAAAACACTACATAAGATTAAAAGATGTATCTATAATTGATGCTAATGCTAATATTCAAGAAGCATTTGAAATTTTTAAAGATACAAACTATAGCCGTATTCCTGTTAAAAAAGATGAAAATTTAATTGGCATTTTACACTTAAAAGATGTCTTCTTTTTACAAAAAGGTAAAGTTATAAACTATTTTAAAACTGTGCCTACTATTAGTGCTAATGCTTCTCTTTCTTCGGCTCTAGAAAAAATGAGGTACCAAAGAGCTCAAATGGCTTTTGTTACACCAAATAACAACTCAAGTGAAATAATTGGAATTATTACAATTGAAGACATTATTGAAGAAATTGTTGGCGAAATTTATGATGAATTTGATGATGAAGAATTAAAAGACATTTTTGAAATTAGTCTTGAACACTTCCATGTCTCAGCTTCTTTAACAATGAAAGAATTAATTAAAAAACTAGAAATAGAATTAGATCTTGAAGAAGAAGAAAATGAATTAACACTTCATAAATGATTAGAAAAAAGACTCGGCCACAAACTTTATAAAAATACAAAATATGAATACAATGATGTTTACTTTAAAGTTATAGACTTAGGAACTAACAGATTCAAAAATGTCCGTGTAGATATTGAATTAGGTAATAAAGCAGACATTTTAAATACTGATGAAACCTTAACTGATAATGAAAAAAATTAATAAAGCAGCTTACTTGCTGTTTTTATTTTTTCTATTAAAATCAACTGGCTAAAATTAGTAAAAAAATTGCTTTGATTTTTTAAATTTATTAATATAATAAAAACGCAATACATAAAGACAGTAACAGCGAAAGCTTAATTCGTTACCGAGTGTAGAATTACTTTTTTTCTATCACATTATTATTGTCCCGTGTTGCATATTAAATTATGAAAGGGGGATACTCATGCAAAAAAGACATGAATCTGCTTTTAGATTAGTTAAAAAAGATACAGTTAAAGAAATTCAAAATAAACTTGAATCTTCACAAGCTCTTGTTATAGCTGAATATCGTGGATTAAGTGTTGCTGAATTGACTTCATTACGTCAAGAAGCTAAAAAAGAAGGTATTGACATTAAAGTTTACAAAAACCGTCTTTTCAAAATAGCTGCTAAAAATCATGGCATTAATGATTTAGATCAACACTTAGTAGGACCAAACATTTTTGCTTTTGGTACAACCGATGCTCTAATTGCTGCAAAAGTTTTAGTTAAATTCTCTAAAGAAAACAAACTTTTGGTTCCTAAAGCTGGTATTTTTGAAGGCAAAGTTATCGATGCTAAAGGTGTTCAAGAAGTTGCTTCATTACCAAACTATGAAGAAGCTCTTACAATTCTTGCTCGTTCACTTATGTCACCATTACAACAACTCTCTCTTTCTCTAAAAATGTTTAGTGAAAAAGAAGAAAACAAATAATTTTACGAAAGGAAATTAATCATGGCAAAATTAACAAAAGAATCATTCATTTCATCATTAAAAGAAATGTCAATTAAAGAAGTTATGGAATTAGTTGAAGCAATGAAAGAAGAATTTGGAATTGACCCATCAGCTGTTGCTGTTGCTGCTGCTCCTGCTGCAGCTGCAGCTGCTGAAGGTCCTTCAGTAGTTACAGTTTCAATTACTTCAGACAATGGTAAAAAATTACCTATTGTTAAAGCAGTTAAAGAATTATTAAACTTAGCTTTAATGGATGCAAACAAATTAGTTTCAAACCTTCCAGCTGTTGTTAAAGAAAACATCAAACCAGATGAAGCAGAAGCTATCAAAGCTAAACTTGTTGAAGCTGGTGCTACAGTTGAAGTTAAATAATTTCATACTTAATTAATAATATTTGAGCCTTTTTATAAGGCTCTTTTATTTTTATTTAGCAAACTTTTAAAAAGTAAATTAAATTTTCTTACTTTAGATGTTTCATTAGTTTTAATATCTTGTACCTGAATTTCAATATTCAGATTTCCAAGTAAATCAATAGGTATTATATTTTGAACCACAATTCTAAAAGTTATAAAAGTGAGAACCATCCAAGTTTAAAAAACTTAATTCAAAATTAATAATATCTTCCTAAAAAAGGATAAAAAAACAAAGAACAAAATTGTTCCTTGCTTATTATTATGATTATTATTTTGCTTCAGCTTCTCTTGCTGCTCTTCTTTTATCTCTTGCTTCTTCAAGTTGTAATTTGTGAAGTCTTTTAGCTGCACGTTCTTTGTTTTTTGCTCTAACAATTTTACGCATAAGATGTTCCTCCTTAGTGTATTAAAATCAAAAATATAAGTGTATTTATTTTACATTATTTTTTAATTTTGAAATAATTTATTTCATTAATTTTTTGATAGCTTCAACTTTGTCTAATTTTTCTCAAGGGAGATCTAAATCTTCACGACCAAAGTGTCCAAAGTATGAGGTTTGTTGATAAATAGGTCTTCTTAAATTTAAACTTTCAATAATGTGTTTTGGACGTAAGTCAAAAAGTTTATGAACAATTGAAACAATTTTATCCTTTGCGATTTTTTCTGTACCAAAAGTTTCAACTAAAATTGAAACAGGTTCAGCAACACCAATAGCATAAGAAACTTGTAATTCAATTTTATCTGCACAACCTGCAGCAACTAAATTTTTAGTTACATAACGACATGCGTAAGCTGCTGATCTATCAACCTTAGTCGCATCCTTACCACTAAAAGCTCCGCCACCATGACGAGCTGCTCCACCGTAAGTATCTACTATGATTTTACGACCTGTTAAGCCAGTGTCTCCAATAGGTCCGCCTATAACAAAACGCCCTGTAGGATTGATTAAAATTTTAACAGGCAATTTTAACGAATAGTCCTGTAAAACAGGCTCAAAGATATTCTTTACAATATATTCTTTAAATTCTTTTTCATTAAAGTTTTCTTCATGTTGACATGAAAATAAAATAGTATCAACTTTAATTCTTTTACTATCTGTATAGTCTAAAGTCACTTGACTTTTCATATCACTTTTAGCATATTTAAATAGGCCTCGTTCTCTTAATTTATCAGCACGTTTAACAATTTCATGAGCTAATGTAATAGCTAAAGGCATATAGTTTCTTGTTTCATTTGTTGCATAACCAAACATAATTCCTTGGTCACCTGCACCAATTTCTTCATTGGCTCTAATAACACCTTGACTTATATCTGTACTTTGTTTTTTAACATCAAGATGGAATCTTAAATGATCTGAATATTGACCCGCTTTCTTTAATACATTAACCGCAATCTGCTTATGATCAACATTTGCTTTTGAGCTTGCTTCACCTGCAATAATTAGCATATTACCTGTAGCCATAGTTTCAATAGCACAACGAGAATAAGGATCTTTTCTTAAATATTCATCTAAAATTGCATCGCTAATTTGATCACAAATTTTATCAGGATGCCCTTGTCCAACTGATTCGCTTGTGAATAAAATTTGTTTATTTAAGTTCATAAAAAACCTCCACTTTTGTTGCATAAAAAGTTAGAGGTTATTAGCTCAATAATTAAACATGTTAGTTTAGTTAATAAACCCTCACTGTCCACCTTACAAATGCAGGTTGGCATGCGTCAAAGCCAGCTAGCTCAGCAACTCTTTATGCTTTATATTTATTATTTTGAAGCCTATTTTTGGCTTCTAATTAATATAAGAATACACTAAAATAAATTAAATTCAATTAAAAAAAATTATTTTTTATAAAATTAGTTAAGAGGTATACAAAATGCTTGAAACTTTTAATCAAGAAGCTCAAAAATATCACACAGAAGAAGTTAAATTAAGAAGAGATTTGTCTTGAAGTTCTCTTTTTGCTTTTATTTCTTTATTAGTAGCTTTTACTATTACTGTAACTTTTTTGAGTTTAGCATTAAAGAATTATGATTACTATTTAAGTGGTTTAAATTATTGATATAATTTTTTTGTTTATATTGCAACTAGTTCAATAATTTCATTAATTACGCTTATTTTAGCTTGTTATTTTTGAATTAAATTTGATCGTAAAGGCGTTTCAAAATATAACATTATTGCTTCATGTTTAATGGCTTTTATCTTTTATTTGTGCATCTTTATTATGCCAATTTACAAAGGTTTAGAGTATAAATATGACAATAATATAATGAAGCAAACTAAAGATTTAGCGGCGACTGCAGCAGCATTTTGTATGATAGTTGTAATTGTTTATTTAAGTATTACAGTTGAATCATTTCTAATCTTGAAAAAGTTAATAAAATTCCCTGAAGTAACAGCTGAAATTTATTATATGACTTTTCTTTTTCATAATGATCGTACAATGTTCAAAAATTATTTTGAAAGTGAAAAAATTAATCTAGATCCAAGAATTAAAAAAGAAATTATGGACATAGTTTCTAATGAATCAAAAGCCAAAGGAATAAAGATCATTTTTAGATAATGGTCTTTTTTATTTTTGGCTGTTTTATAGGCTTATAAAGCAAAATTATTCACAAAGCATTTTATATGGAATTACAAAAATTTTATCTTCTCTTTGATATGCCTTTTGAGCTGTCCCACTAATTATTATTAATCATTTAGGTACTTTTTTGTACATTTTTTCCCTATTGATTTTAGCTAATTTTTGTTCTTCTTCCATTTCTTTTTTAAACCTAAGTAAGCCTGTAGCTGTTTGCTCTTCATAACTATTACTTAATTTAATTTTAATGGCTGCAAAGTCTCCATTTTTAAGTTGCAAAATACAGTCTACCTCATTTGACCATTTATCTCTATAATGTAAAATATTTCAATTAAATAATTGACCATAAACGCGCAAGTCTCTAATAACTAATGATTCAAAAAAGACACCTAACATGTTTGGATTATCAACAAGAAATTTGGGTGTTAAGCCTAAAATGTTTATTGGAATAGAAGAATCAATAAATCTTAATTTTGCAGTATTTAAAACTTTTTTACTTGACAAATAATTTGGAATATATGATTCTTGTTTTTCAATAATAAATAATTTTGAAACAATATTCAAATAATCATCAATTGTTCTTGTATCAATTTTAGCAACATTATTTATATAATTTGCAATAGCACTTAATTTGATTGTTTGACCTTCATTTCTTGCTAGTGATTTAAGAAATAAATTGTATTTGTCAAAGTCTATTTTTCTAGCTTTAAAATATTATTCATCAAGATTCATTATATTGTTAATATAGTAATCAAATCAAATTTGAACTAGAGCATTTGAGTTATTGTTAATTAAAGAAGGTCATCCATCTTTTCAAGCAATTTGGGCAATGTCTTGATATGTAAAAGGAGTATTTAAAGTTTTAGTTTCAAGTTTACTTTCATTTAGTAATTTTGAAAGCGAAGCTTCTTTAGTACTTAAATTCATTTTACTTAAAGAAAGAGTATACATATTTAACATTCCGATACGATCAACGTTAGAGTGTTGTATCTTGTCTCAGTTACTTAGTATTGATCCAGTTAAAATATATTCTTCTAACACTAATTTCATTGACTACAGCATTTCAAATTTCTGGTCTAATTTGTCACTCATCTATAAGTCGAGGTGTTTTTCCTTGAAGGGTATTGTTTAAATCAAATACATAGTCTAAATTGTTTTTTAGTATGTTTATTTGACTTTTAGTAAAATTAGTTCCTGTTCATGTTTTGCCACAATATTTAGGGCCAACCAAAAATATTCCTCCAATAACTTCTAAGGAATCTTTTATTTTTTGGTCAACAAGTCTAGGCAAATATTGCTTTTTTCAAAAAGTTTATCTGTCATAACTTACTCCTTTTATTAATCAAATTATTCATAATTCTGGAAAAATATACATTTTAGATTATTCTAATTTGCCTTATATCTATGATATAAAAAAATGAACTCGGTTTTTTGTTTATGAGTTCATTTTTTGTATTATTAATCTTCGTCTTTAACTTGAATGTTACGACGTTTGATAATTTCATCTGCAATATTTTTTGGACATTTTTCATAGTGGTGGAATTGCATTTGGTATGTTCCACGACCAGCTGTCATACTACGTAAGTCAGTAGCATAACCAAACATTTCTTTAAGAGGAACTAATGAACGAATAATGTGAGCTCCATCATTTCTTGTTTCATTGTCTTCAATTTGTCCACGACGACGTGTTAAGTCACCCATAACATCACCAAAGTAATCTTCAGGAATAACTACAGCAACGTCCATAATAGGTTCAAGTAATACTGTACCTAATAAGTCTTTAGCTTTGGTTAAAGCTTTAGATGCAGCAATTTTGTAAGCTAATTCTGATGAGTCGACATCATGGTATGATCCATCAAATAATGTAGCTTTAATATCAATCATAGGATATCCTGCTAAGATACCACCAGCCATTTTGTCTTCAAGGCCTTTTTGAATTGGTTTAATGTATTCTTTAGGAATTTTACCACCAACAATTTTGTCTACGAATTCAAAACCTTTGTCATGGTTTGGTTCAAATTTGATTCATACGTGACCATATTGACCTTTACCACCAGATTGTTTAATGTGTTTACCTTCAACTTCAGCACTTTTTGTAATTGTTTCACGGTATGAAACTTGAGGTGCACCAACTTTAGCTTTAACACCATGTTCACGTTTGAGACGGTCAACGATAATGTCAAGGTGTAATTCACCCATACCAGCAATAATTGTTTGACCTGTTTCTTCATCTGTGTATGTTCTAAATGTAGGGTCTTCAGCAGCTAATTTTTGAAGTCCTAAAGCAAGTTTTTCCATAGCATCTTTACTTTCAGGTTCAAGAGCTTGTGAAATAACCGGTTCAGGGAAAATCATTTTTTCCAAAATGTATTTTGGAGATTTTTCAGCAACTAATGTGTCACCTGTGGTTGTTGATTTAAGACCAACAGCTGCCACAATATCACCTGCATAACATTCATCAATTTCTTGACGGCTGTTTGCATGCATTTGGATTAAACGTCCAATTCTTTCTTTAACATCTTTAGTTGAGTTATATACATATGATCCCTTATTAAGAATACCTGCATATCCACGAACGAATGTTAATGAACCAACATAAGGGTCAGTCATAACTTTGAATGCTAAACCAATAAAGTCATGATCATCTGTAGCTGGAATAGCTACTTCTTTATCATCTAAGTGAGCTTTTGTAGCTGGAATATCTAAAGGTGATGGTAAGTAATCAACAACTGCGTCGATCATTTTCTTAACACCTTTGTTTTTGAAACTTGTTCCACAAACTGCTGGATAGAATTCAGCTGTAAGGGTTGCTTTACGAATAACTTTTTTAAGTGTTGCTAAATCAGGTTCAACACCTTCAAGCACTTGCATCATAAAGTCATCATCATATGAAGCAACAGCTTCAATTAATTCTTGTCTTTTTGTTTTTGCTAATTCAGCTAAGTCTGAAGGAATAACAATTTCTTTTGCATTTTCTTCAGGTTTTCCATCGTATTCATAAGCTTTCATTTCAACAAGGTCAACTAAACCTTTGAAATGAGCTTCTGCTCCAATAGGAATTTGAATTGCAACTGCATTACCGTTTAATCTTTCTTTAACTGATTTAACAGCTGCAAAGAAGTCAGCTCCTGCTTTATCCATTTTGTTTACATAAACTAAACGAGGAACTTTGTAGTTTGTAGCTTGTCTTCAAACTGTTTCTGTTTGAGGTTCAACACCACTTTGAGCATCTAAAACGGTAACAGCACCGTCTAATACACGAAGTGAACGTTCAACTTCAACTGTAAAGTCAACGTGTCCTGGGGTGTCGATAATGTTAATTCTTTTTCCTTTTCAGAATGCTGTTGTAGCAGCTGAAGTAATAGTAATACCACGTTCTTGTTCTTGGGCCATTCAGTCCATTTGGCTAGCACCGTCGTGGGTTTCACCTAATTTGTGAATTTTACCTGTGTGAAGCAAAATTCTTTCTGTTGTTGTTGTTTTACCTGCATCAATGTGGGCCATAATACCGATATTAAGGTAATCTTCTAATTTATATTGTCTTGCCATAATATCTTATATTATCATCTGAAGTGTGCAAATGCGCGGTTAGCTTCAGCCATTTTGTGTGTGTCTTCACGTTTCTTAATTGCGCCACCTGTTTTGTTTGATGCATCAATGATTTCGTTAGCTAATCTAACATCCATTGTTTTTTCATTTCTAAGACGTGCATATTGCACTAATCATCTTAAACTTAATGTTTGTTTACGACGATCTGAAACTTCTGTTGGAACTTGATAGTTTGTTCCACCAATCCTACGTGTTCTAACTTCAAGTTGTGGAGTAACATTTTCCACAGCAGCTAAAAACACTTCCATTGGTTCTTTGTTTGTTTTTTCTTTAATGATATTGAAAGCTGAATAAAGGATATCTTGAGCGATAGATTTTTTACCATCTAGCATAATAGTGTTAATTAATTTTGTAACTAATACTGAGTTAAAAACTGGATCAGCTAAAACTTCTCTTATAGGTGCAGAATGTTTTCTTGACATAATTTTCTCCTTCTATATTAGTAGGCTATTTAGCAGCCTTTTCTTTTTTAGTTCCGTAAAGACTACGTCCTTGTTTACGGTTATTAACACCAGCTAAATCTTGAGTACCACGAACGATGTGGTATCTAACACCAGGTAAATCCTTTACTCTACCACCACGAATAAGAACAACTGAGTGTTCTTGTAAGTTGTGTCCTTCACCACCAATGTAGGCAGTAACTTCCATACCATTTGATAACTTAACACGAGCATATTTACGCATAGCTGAGTTAGGTTTTTTAGGAGTCATAGTTGCAACACGAGTACATACACCACGTTTAAATGGAGCTGGCAACTTACGACCTTCTTTTGTTAGTGTATTGAAACTTAAGTTCAAAGCAGGTGCTTTTTGCTTACGAACTTTAGAAACTCTACCACTTGTAACAAGTTGATTTGTTGTAGGCATTTTTGTTTCCTTTCTCTTATTTAATAAATGTCCTAAATACTATAAATGAAATATAGTGATTTCTATTATATAACAACTTTGCCGTGTGTTTCAAAAATTTTTTAATATTTTTTACTAATTATTGTTAATTCCAAAAGTGAAACATCCAGGTTTTAAAAATCTAACTTTTGAAAATAATACGATTAGGTCACAAAATGTTTTTATTTTGCTTTTATTATTAATGTGCTATTATTTATAGGCATTAAAAAATGCATTCAAATTTTATACTTGGTTAAGATATTAGATTTTAGCTAGGTTAGAACATATATAAGGAGACGATATATGATTACAAAAGAAGAAAAAGCTAAATTAGTTGCTAAGTATGGTGCTAATAAAAAAGACACAGGAAACACATTTGTTCAAATCGCAATTTTAACAGCAGAAATTGAAGATTTGAAAAAACACTTTGCAGCAAATCCTAAAGACAACCACTCACGTCGTGGTTTCTTAGCAAAAATTTCAAAACGTCGTGTTTTATTACAACACCTTAAGTCAAATGACTTAGAAACATACAACAAAGTTTTAGCTGAATTAAACTTAAGAAAATAGTAGTAATTTTCATTCTAATAATTAGTGTAGCAAGAAAGCTACATTTTTTTATTCAAATTTGTGGTTATTTTTTCCAAATTAGACTATTTTATTAATAATTTAGTAAAATAGTAGCATACAAATATGAAAGGAAAAAATGGGAAAATTATTAAAGTTAAACTTTAAAACAGCATACAAAGACAAGTCAATATTAATTATTAACTTTTTCCTAGTACCGTTTTTACTTTTAATAGGTACCCTTATTATTCTTATTGTATCTCACACAAATTCAGCTCGAGATATAGTTATTTATTATGGAAGCATGTCACCTATTTTAATTATATTGGCCGCAATTATTACGGGTTCTTATATTTTTAAGATGCCTCAAAATGAAGGCTTAACTTATGTTTTATATTCCAAACCAGTATCAAGAACTGAACTGTTTTGATCTTCTTTTGTTAGTGCATTTTTAATCAATGTAATTAATGCTACTATTAATGCATTATTCTCAGCAATTATTATATCTTTTGCAGCTTTAGGATTATCCGATGATCTAAAAGGAACCAAATTTATTGGTAATATTTGACTTTTACATATAGCTTTTATTTTTGAAGCTCTTATTATTGGAACTTTTGTAATTTCATTTATTTCAATTATTTTTTCAAAAGTTTCATCTAAAGCATTACTTGGTATAACTTTACCTGTATTTATGGCAACACCTGCACTTTTTAACATTATTAAAATTTTTTCAACGCCAGAAGAATACCACCAAATATCAAAAATAAGTAAAGCAGAAAATTTAAAAGCTAATTTTGATAGTAAAGAAGAAAATGAAATAAACAAAAAATTTGTTATTAATGATTATGTAACTTCAAGCTCAAATTTATTTAAACATAATTTTTCAGTTGTCAATTTATCTAATGGTTTAAATATGAACTTTTGATCAATGAACTTTTATAATGATTTTATTTTAGATGATCCAAAGAGCAACCGCTTTATTCCAATTATGAGTGAAGGAGTTCATAACCAATATTTCTATAAAAGAGATATGGAATCTGTTTTGAATAATTATGATTATGTCACAAATGGAAATCAAAAGATTTATATTATTGATTATGATTTAAGCACAACAGATCGACTTAATCCATATCAAAAACAAGAAACCTTAGAACAAAAAATTACTTATATGGCTCGCAAAAAACACATTATAAAATGAAATGATGAATATACTGATAGAGTTTATCGTTTTGAAAAAGAAGCCCAAATTTTAAAAGCAAATCCAGATGTTTTTAGTCAAAAATTATTTAATGGTCTTGTTAATGTAATTGAAAATTTAAAAACCGATTTCAAAACTGAAATTGTCAATGCTAAAGCAAATTTTGATGGTAAAGACTCAACCAAAACTCTTGAAACATATGAAACATTAATTAATTTTGCAACTCAAAGACTTTACAATGAAATGGTGCCATTAATATATAGAAGTACCATTTTTCTCTCAGCTAATGAAGATCCTTCAAAAGCAAAAAATGAAGAAAGAGAATTCAGAAATTTTGTTGAAGATAATTTAACTTTTGACAAAAAAGAAGAATTATTTAAAAAAACTCGTTACTTAAGCTTTGACTATAACTCTATTGCAAAAAAACTTTTCTTTACAATCTTGGTAAAAAATAATTTATATTCTATAGTTGATGCAATGTCAAAAGTTATTATGAATGATTATCGCGAAACTTTAAAAATAAATCAAAATAAAGAATTCTTTAATTCAAGACTTGAAGAAATTTTTGGCAGCATGCTAATTAATAAAGATTTATTAAAAGAAAACAACATTGATTTGAAATTTTACAAAGTACAAAAAGTTAATATATTTCCATCTTACATGCAAATAATTATTTACTTTTTAATGGCTACACCTTTAGCTATTGGCGGATGATTTATTTACAAAAAAACTAACTTTTTAAAATAGGAGGAAAAAATGTCACAAAACGCAATTGAATTTAAAAATGTTACAATGAGTTTTAAAAATTTTAAAGCTTTAGACAATGTGACATTTTCAATCAAAAAAGGTGAATTTCATGGATTTATTGGAGCAAATGGAGCAGGTAAAACTACAAGTTTCCGTTCATTATTGTATTTTTATCCAGAAGTCCAAGGTGAAATTTTAATAGATGGAATTAACTTTAAAAACAAAAAAAGTAGAATCAAAATTGGTTATGTTCCTGAAGTAGCAACATTTCCTAAAAGTCTGAATATTTATGATTACTTAGTTGCTTTAGCTGAATTAAATGGACTTAAAAATGACGAAGCTAAAAAAAGAATTGAAGAATTATTAATCGAGTTAGATGTTAACAAAAAAATATGAAAAAAGATAGGTAAAAATTTATCTTCAGGTCAACAAAAGAAAGTTATTTTAGTCCAAGCTTTAATTCATAATCCAGAAATATTGATCTTAGATGAGCCTGCAGCAAACTTAGATCCAAAAGTTAGAAATGAACTTTATTTTAACTTAAGCAAACTTCACAAACAAGGCAAAACCATTTTTGTTTCTTCTCATATTTTAAGTGAGCTAGAACAATATATTGATAGTCTAACTGTTTTAGATAAAGGTAAAGTTTTATATTCTGGTGACTTAGAAATTTTAAAAAATTCAAACTTTGAAGTATTTATTAAAACTGAACAAATTAATGAAACTATTAAAGCCTTAGAAAAAGCAAAACTAGTTTCATCAAACAAAGAATATCAATGTCGAGAAACGGGTATTGCTGTTGATTTACCTTTCAATAAAATCACAAACATAACAAAAGCATTAATTAGTAGTAATATCGATTTTGAAAACATTGGAAAAAATATTCAAACCTTAAACGAAAAGTTTTTCAAAGTTGAAAAAGCAGAATAATTTACCAAACAAACTGTTTTAAAGGTTTATAAGTTAAAAACACCACTAAAAAATTCTTTAAAATTTATATTTTAAAAATGACATTTGTAGTAATATTATAAGTATATATAAGAATTAGTATATAATATTAATAATATTTATTGGCAACTTTAGATATTTAAGAAGATATATTTTGAAATATTAAATTAATAAGGAGATAAACATGAAAGAATTTACAGCTTCAATTATAGATCCAATTGGTCTTCACGCAAGACCTGCTAGTGTTGTTTCAACAATTGCTTCAAAATTCAAGAGTGATGTGCAAATTGTTTTAGACAAGACAGGAAAAGTTGGAAATCTTAAATCAATTATGAATGTTATGTCTTTAGGTGTTAAAAAAGGCGACGTAATTACTATTAAAATCAATGGAGCAGATGAAGAAGAAGCATACAAAGCTATTTATGATGCTTTTAAATCAAATGAAATTATTTAATGTAATAAGAAACCGCCATTAAGCGGTTTTTTTATGTAGAAAGATGAATTTTTATGAATTTTAGCAAATACTTTTTCAAAAAAATTCTACTTACATTCTTAGGTATTTTTATAACAGTTACCCTTGGCTATTTTGTTATAGCTTTATTTATTAATAACTCACAAATAAACAGAGAACCAATTATCAAAAATTATTTCACTTTCTTAGGTTCTATTTTTAGTGGTTTTGGTAAACCATTTTCAACTAATAATAGTGGTTTCAATTCATCGTTAGAATTATTCTTCCATTATTATAAATTTAGTTTACTTTTTGTAAGCATTTCTTTTGTATTTAGCTTTTTTATAGGTGTTTTTGTCGGAATATGATTAGGCTATAAAAACAATAAAATGACTGATTTAGTCCTCTCATTTATTGTCTTTATTTTAGCTGCTATTCCTACTTTTATCTTTGCACCAATAATGCTAATTATTTCAGAAGTCAATGACTTACCAGTTAATTTTATAGAGCCATCAGCTTTTGGTTTTGGTTATACATTGCTTTCTTTAATACTTCCTATTTCACTTTTATCTTTAGGAATCATTGCATTCTTTGCAACCATTACCAAAAATAATCTTGTTCAAATTCTAAAAAAAGATTATGTAATCACTTTAAAAGCAAATGGCTTAAGTACTTTACAAATATTTAATAAAGCTGTTATTAAAAATTTATTTATTTCATTAGTTAACCAAATAGTGCCAATTTTAGTTTTAACTATAAGTTTTAGCTTAATTATCGAACGTATTTTTCAAATACCAGGTCAAAGTGTTATTTTAATTAGCATGTTTGATCAAAAAGAAATTAATGTTATTATGGCTTTAGTATTTTTTAAAGCTTTGCTTTTATTCTTATTAGCTTTTATTTGTGAATTAACTTATGATTTATTGCAAGTTGAAAATGGTTATAATTTTAATTTCAATTTTAACTTCAAAGAAAATAGAGAAAAAGATAGATTCAGAAAGGAGGCGCATAATGGCATTTAATCATGAGCACCACCATTCTCACGAAAAAGCAGGCCAAAGTCATATTGAATTTGAAAAAAGTCTTTTCACTTTAACTCACCATAAACACTTCCAAGTAAATATCAGCAATAACAAAAGTGAATTTAAACAATACTTAATTCGTTTCTTTAGCAAAAAGATCAACATTGCTTTAGTTTCAATTATTGGAATCTTCTTACTGTTTTTGACTTTAAGTGCTATTTTTAGCCCTTATTCGCCAAAAACTAGTGTCATCGATTCACAACTTGCTTATAATTTGCCTAACTACTTAAATGCAAGTATTACTAAAAAGTTTGCACAAAGTGACCCCTTATATCAATTTATTTTGCAAACTCAAAAAGATCATCCTAATTTAAAAATAGTCATAAATGAAACACCTGATTTTGACTTAGTTAATTTAACTTACAATCCATATCAATTGCTTTATGCCTTAAAAGGCACTAACTATATCTTTTTATATGGTACCAATTCTCAAGGTATAGACCGCTTTAGTTTCTTTATTCATTCATTTGGCATAAGTATTTTAGTAACATTTGTGGCTGCTTTAATCCAATTATTTTTAGGGACCTTTTTAGGTTCAATAGTGGCTTATTATTCAAATAAAAGCAGTGCTAAATTTAGTTACTATTTAATTAGTACTATTAATATTGTGCCTTTCCTTATTGTAGTTTTCTTGATTTTTAAAATAAGTTCATATAACCATCTTAATGCTATATTAATTTTAGGTTTTATTGGTTCCCTTAGCTTCTTTTATTCAAGTTATTCAATAGGGCTTGAAATCAAAAACAGTGAATTTATTTTAGCTTACAAAGCTAATGGCTTGAGTAATTGAAGAATAATTTACAAAATTATTTTCATTCACTGCTTGTGAAGAAATATTGCTTTAGTTTCTGATTCATTATCACTTAATATGTTAGCTTTAGCTTCATTAGCTTTCTTTAATATTTATAAAATTGATCAAAGCTTAAATATTGGAAACGTTTTTAAAGATATAGTTGACAATCTAAAAAATGTTGAATATACAATTTTTGTTTCAATATTAGCAAGTTTTTATGTAATATTAGTAAAATTCTTAGGTATAAATTTCTTTATTGCGAGTGTACCTAAATTAGAAAAGTAAAGGATAGTATGAAAAGAAAAATTAAAAAATATGGCAGCTTATTTTTAATTAGTGCAACACTTACTTCTAGTGTCGCTACTCTTTCATGCAACAATATTAGACAAGTTAATCCTAAAGATAGTTATATTAAAAAATATAATGAACCAAACAAAATTAAAGACAATTTTATTATTAACAAAGTTAAAAGAATTGATAATGATTTTGAGAGTTTATTAACTGCACCTTTAATTAGATGAAAAAGTTTAGGCAAAAGTAAATTTGATCACTTAAACAAATTCTTTTATAAAACTACAACTAGATTTTTAGAATTCTATTTAGCTAAATCAATAACAGTGACTCTGAAGGATAATAGTCAAAAAATTTTTAATAGTGATGATGTTAAAGAAAAAGTTGATCAAGCTCTTCAAAGTAGTACTAAAGTTAATGAAGATGGAGCATTAAGCGGTATTAAACAAATTTATTCTGATGAAAATAATAATATAAATTCTAAAGAATTTTTTGAAGCTTTAAATAGTGCAACTAAAATTGAATTTGAATTAAAAGACGATGTTTATTATTCAGATTATAAAGGCAAAAAAACAAATCATAAATTACAAGCCCAAGACTATTTAACTAGCTTTAATTTGAAACAAAATCGTGAACAATTTTCAGCTCTTTTAGACAACTATTCTTTGAAAAATTTAGGCCAAAATAGCATCCAAAATAACAAGTTAATTTTTGAATTAAACGATGCTCAAAAAAGCAAAAATAATAACTTTATTAAACTATTTACAACTCAAGAAATTACTAATAATTTGATCTTCAATCCAATATCAACAGACTACTATAAAAATAATAAAAATAGTTATGGCAAAAATTACCAAAACATCTGTTTTATAGGTTATTATGTTTTAAATAAGAACACTGTTGATGAGCAAATTTTTATTAAAAATAATAACTCTGCTTTAGATAGTTTTAACCAAAATGAAAAGCAAAATATTCTTAATAAAGTGACTATAAAATATAATCCAATTCAAAACGATGAGCCTACCTTTAGATTACAAAGTTATAATGCATTTAAACAAAATCTTTTAAGTGAAGCTTCTTATGATATTTTTAACCAATTGCAAAAAGATGAAATAGATAATTTCTCTAATCTTTTTGGTGTTACTTATACATTATTTAAACCAAATAATAGTAATGTTATAAGCTATTTTTACAATGTTAATCCATATGCTAAAAATAACAAAGATTTCAAATTTAATGAAGCTTTTAGCTTACTATTTTATAATCAGAAATTAAATGAATTAAAAGATCAAAATTTAGTAAATAAAAAATATTATGAACCACATCAAATTGTGTTCAGAAATATTTTAAATAACTGTATTAATCAATATTCATTTATTAAAAATTTGAATCATAATACTTACTGAAATTCATTTGCTTCACAAAGTTTAAACTATGACAGCAGCAATAATAGTGGTATTTTAGACAACCAAAATGTTAACTTTTTAGATGACATTAATCGAGTTTATGATTATCATTTTGATTATAAAACTAATAAATTTGATAATAAAATAATTGATTTTAATGGATCTGATGGCTTAATTAAACATTCAATAAATAGCAAAAATATTTTGGATATTAATGAACAACTAAAGAGTGCAAATTATCAAATTTATCAAAATGAAATGAAGCAAATTTTAGATGATTTTTATAGCAAAAATGGAGATTATAAAAATCAAAAAATTCAATTTACATTACCTATTTTTGCTGAAAAGAGTTCATTTATTGACAGTTTATATAAAAGAATAGCCTTCTTGTACAACAACCTAGACAATCGTTTAAATGTTAATTTTGAATATGCTTCAAAAGAAGCAAATAATTACTTTTCTAAATATCAAAACTTTAGTGCAGTTGATAATTCATTTAGTAACTATTTAATTAATTTAATAACAGCAAATAACCAATTCTTTTTAAATTTATTCTTATATTCAAAAGTCAATTTAGAATCAATTAACTATGATAAAAATATCAAAAAAATTATTTCAACAATAGAAGAAACAATTAATAAAGTTGATTACTTTAAAAATTATGAGTTGCAAAAAATTAAAGCAAACAGTTCACTTTTAGATCAAATTTTGCAAAAAAATAATTTGAAATTGAAAGAATTCAAAGCTAGATTTAAAGAAAAAATTCAAGCTTTAAATTTTGATCAACAATTCAATATTTTAAAAAGTATTGACTCATTTTTAGGAATCAGAGTAACTGAAGATAATTTCCTTTTTACTAACGAATACCAAAAATCAATAGTTCAATACTTCTACACAAAACCAATAAATCTAGATGGTTTTACTTATTTTCAAGATATTACTTTTAACTAAAAGTACTGTAAAATAGGCCAAGAAAATAATTGCTTTAAAAAGCAATAAAATGTTAGTTACACTACAAAAAAAATTTTTAATAAATTGCTATACATTTTAATTTTTTAACATATAATTAGAATACATTTATTAGCTAATATAAAAATTGTATAAGGAGGAATCGTGGCTATAGTTCCAAAACGTAAGACATCTAAACAACGTAAACACAAAAGACGTACCCATGATGCTTTACCTGTTCAAAATCTTGTTGCATGCAAAAACTGTTCTCAATTAATTCAACAACACCGTGTATGTGAATCTTGTGGATTTTATAAAGGTAAAAAAGTTGAAGGTTACAAAAGTTTAGATATGCGTAATGCTTAATAATAATTAAATGGGCAATCCCATTTTTTTATTATTCTTTAATGCTACTTTGATAAATAAAAATGATATTAATATAAAATATAATTATTAATTAAGGAGAAAAATGCAAGTAATTAAAATTATTGTACCAATAGTTATTTTGGCCTGTTTAGGTCTTTTGGGCATTTTTATTTTCCTTTATATTAGAAAAACTAATCTTAATAAATACATTAAATTTTTAGATGATTCAACTAAAAATATTAAAAATAATCTAACAGGACGTAACGCAACAATTCAACGTTTTATTACTTTATCAAATACTCAAGAAACATATAAAGCTGCTTTAAATCAATTAAAAAGTTTAGACAACAAATTAAAAAAAATAATTGTTGATTTAAATGATAAATATAATGCATTAAGAAAAGCGGCTAAAGCTTATAAACTTAAAGAAGCTAAAAAACTTTACTTAGAAATTTTGCCTAAATATGAAGAATGCATTTCAATGCATAAACAATTTGATGAAAAAACTAAGAACTTAAATAAACATTGAAATGTTATTGAAATAGTAACCAATGAATCATTTAGAATCTTAAGAAAAATTGAAGAACATTTAGAAAAAAATAAATATTGCTTAAATCATAGTTATGATTATTTAACTAATGAATTAAAACAATTAAGTAACACTACAATTGAATGAGAAGAAAATAAACTTATTCATAAAATTGATAGTATTTCAAATGCTTTAAATCAACATGAAAAAAGAATCAATATTTTTGCTCGCAAAGTGGACCACTTTGTTAATATCGAATGAAGTCTTTTTAACCACTTACCTGAAATCTTAAGCAAGCTCTCTTTTGAAACAAAAGACAAATTAGCTATCAAACAATTAATTGACGAAAGAGAAAACTTAGCAACTGAATGATTAAAATTACCTTATCAAGATGTGCAAGAAAGAATCAAAAAAATCTATGCTGATTATTATACTTTAAACAAGAAAACTGCTCTTAATGCTGAGTTTCAAGATTTCATAAATAATGAATTAGAAAACATAGGCAAAATGATTAATGAGCTTGATCAAAAATTAAGCTATATTTCAATTGATTTAGATGATTTTGACAGCAATTTTGTAACCAAGATTTCACAAGAATTGTTACAACTTAGAAACCAATATGATAGCTTTAATAAAGCTAATAAAGCTAATGGCAATGTTAGTTTAATGGAGATGCAAACACTACTTCATGGCATAATGGAATTAATCAAAAAATGCAATGATAAAATTGAGATTTTTAACCTCGATACTTATCAAAAAAATTACAATGCTTACTACTTAAAAATTTTGGAAACTTGAAGCCTTAAAATTCAATTTGTTCAAAGCACAGTATTAGAACAAAGTTTAGAATTAGAAAACGATATTAAGCTTTTAATTGTTTCTTTATTAAAAGTCAAAAAAGACTTTGAACAAAGTAAAAAAATTAACTTCAAATCTAAAAATTGAAACCACTTTTACAACATCTTTACAAAGCTATTCAAAATGACGTTTAAGGCTTATTTATATAAGAAAATGACAGAAGAGCTCATGTTAAAAAGCATGCATTATCGATTTAATAATCCAGACTTTAATGAACTCTTAATTTCAGTCAATAAACACATGCGAGCTAAGAAATTTGATGAAGCTTTCTCACTACTAGCAACCTGCATGAAAAAAGGAAAAAAATATGTACAATAAGATTTTAATTAGATATGGTGAATTGACTCTAAAAGGCAAAAATAGAGTTAATTTTATTGATACTTTAGCTTCAAATATTCGTCATAAAACTAAAGATAAATTAGAGGTTGAATTTGACCGTATGTTTTTGCCTTATAGTCAAGAAAATTTAGATGCATTGCAATACATTTTTGGTATTACTTCTTTCTCACCTGTTATTATTTGTGCTAATGATATTGAAGAAATTAAAAAGCAAGCTTTAAATTTAGCAAAAAATAAAAATGGAACTTTTAAAGTTGCTGCTCGTAGAAACAATAAAAGTTTTCAATACCAATCAAGTCAAATTAACAATATAGTTGGCGGTTTTTTATTAGAAAACAACCAAAATTTAAAAGTTGATGTTAATAATCCAGACTTTATTGTTTATATTGAAGTTAGAGGCAAATTTACTTATGTTTTTAGTGATTTTGTCCAAGCTTTAGGCGGCCTCCCTGTTGGTGTTAGTGGGCAAGTATTGCACTTAATGAGTGGTGGAATTGATAGTCCTGTTGCTGCTTTTCAACTTATGAAAAGAGGTCTTAAAGTTAATTTCTTATCTTTTATTACACCTCCTCAAACTGATCAAGCAACAGTAAATAAAATGAAAGAATTAATCAAAATATTAACTAAATATCAAAACACAAGCACTTTTTATTTAGCTAACTATTCTACTTTAATGAACTACATAGCTTTAGTTTCAAATCAAGCTTATAAAATTACTCTTATGCGTCGGAGCTTTTATCGTATTGCTGCTAAATTAGCTCAAAGTAAAAAAAATCTAGCCATTTCTAATGGCGAAAACTTAGGTCAAGTAGCTTCACAAACTTTAGAATCACTTTATACAATTAGTCATGATATTAACATGCCAATTTTGCGGCCACTATTAACTAATGACAAAATTGAAACAATCAATTTAGCTAAAAAAATTCAAACCTATGATCTTTCAATTACTAAATGTAATGAAACATGTGAGCTTTTTGCTCCTAAAGAACCAGTAACTAAACCTAATGTTCAAGAAGCTCTTAAATTAGAAGAAGAATTAAACATGATTAATGACTTAGAAAAAGAATGCTTAGAAAAAAATATTGAAATAATCAAATTCTAAAAAATTCCTTTCTTTATTTATATATAAGAGATGTGCTTTAAAAATAAGGCACTTTTTTTATTTTTTCATAATTTAAAAAAGTTAAATTAGCATAAAAAAATAATTTCTAAAATACTTTGTAAAAAAATAAAAAAATTTTCAAAAAAATGTTTTGCAAATATTAATTTATGTGTTATCATATTAAAGCATTTACAAAATAATGCGACAAAATTGTTCTTTGAAAACTAGATATATAAACATGACAGTCAATTTTTTCGAGAGTTTGATCCTGGCTCAGGATGAACGCTGGCTGTGTGCCTAATACATGCATGTCGAGCGAAGGTAGCAATACCTTAGCGGCGAATGGGTGAGTAACACGTGCTCAACGTACCCTTCAGTTTGGCATAGCGACTGGAAACAGTCGATAATTTCAAATACTCGTAGTTTTCGCATGAAGATTACGGAAAAGAAGCGTTTGCTTCGCTGGAGGAGCGGGGTGCGTAACATTAGCTAGTTGGTGAGGTAACGGCCCACCAAGGCGATGATGTTTAGCGGGGTTGAGAGACTGAACCGCCACACTGGGACTGAGATACGGCCCAGACTCCTACGGGAGGCAGCAGTAGGGAATATTCCACAATGGGCGAAAGCCTGATGGAGCGACACAGCGTGAAGGATGAAGGTCCTATGGATTGTAAACTTCTGTGGTAAGGGAAGAAAAGACAGAATAGGAAATGATTTTGTTTTGACGGTACCTTATTAGAAGCAACGGCTAACTATGTGCAGCAGCCGCGGTATACATAGGTTGAAGCGTTATCGGAATATTGGCGTAAGAGTCTGTAGTGTTGNTAGTCGGCGTTAATTTGGGCTCAC
>NC_021002.1:0-77058 GCF_000209735.1 Mycoplasmopsis fermentans PG18 | reverse complement strand
GAGCAGGTGCGAAAGCAGGACTTAGTGATCCGGCTGTACATTGTGGAATGGCAGTCGCTCAACGGATAAAAGTTACCCTGGGGATAACAGGCTTATCTTGCCCAAGAGATCACATCGACGGCAAGGTTTGGCACCTCGATGTCGGCTCATCGCATCCTGGAGCTGGAGTCGGTTCCAAGGGTTGGGCTGTTCGCCCATTAAAGCGGTACGCGAGCTGGGTTCAAAACGTCGTGAGACAGTTTGGTCCCTATCTGATGTGGGCGTTGGAATATTGATGAGAGCCGCTCTTAGTACGAGAGGACCGGAGTGGACGTACCACTGGTGTTCCAGTTGTTCCGCCAGGAGCATAGCTGGGTAGCTAAGTACGGAAAGGATAACCGCTGAAAGCATCTAAGTGGGAAGCCTCCTCAGAGATAAGTATTCCCTTGAGATTCCTTATAGACTATGAGGTTGATAGGTTGGAGGTGTAAGCGTAGTAATACGTTGAGCTGACCAATACTAATAAATCGATCGGTTTAAAAGTAGAAGTGTATTTATGACATTTCAATGAATTATTGTTACTATTCAGTTTTCAGAGAACATGTGTCACAAGTGTGACATTTTTTATTTCATTTTTTTACCAAAAAGCCTATAAAACAATTAAAAAAGTAAAAAAATTAAAATAGTTTTAATACTATTTTAATTAGTCTTTGAATTGCTCTACAAATTCTTTTAATCAAGCCACTTGATGATTTCTAACACGTAATAAAGATCTATTTTTAGCTTTAATATTTCCACTTGAAGGACTAGCTGAGTATTTAGAGATTGAGAACATACTTGTATCATTTTCTGCATCGCCAAAACAAATTGTTCGATTTAAATCAAGATTATATTTTTGAGCAACATTTTTAACTGCTTCACCTTTAGTTGCATCTGTTCTCATAATATCAGCAAGAGTCGATTGTGATCTTACTAAATAAACATCAAATTGTTTTAAATATTCTTTTAAATTTGCTAACTTTTCTTCTGTTGTACAAGGTATATGTATTAAGAACTTACAAATTCTATATTTTTCTAATTCATTAAAGAACTCACCTTGTTTATAATTTTCACCAACACTTGCAGCATAATTACGCATTTCAAGATATTTGCAATTACTATTTTCACAACCTAAAACATAATTAGGCGAATACATTAGGAATTCCATATCTTGACTTTTTAAATATTTGTAAATACTTTTAACTGTTTCCTTATCTATTTCATATGCTTTTAATAAACTATGGTCTTTGTTATATATAATTGCTCCATTAGAACAAATAATTGGAAACTCAGTTGGAACTTCTTCAATATGATGCAATGTATACAATGGACGTCCAGTTGCTACAATAATATTTTTGCCCATTTTCTTAAGTTCTTTTAATGCGTCAATATTTTCTTTTAAAATAGCTTTATTTTCATTTAAAAGAGTACCATCCATATCAAATACAAAGTTATCAACCATTGAAAGATCAAATCAATCCTTTTTTATCCTCAATTTATATCAATGATCTCTTTTACTTGTATTAATAATATAAGGTTCTTTAATATCTGCAAAATTAACTTTTTGTATTTCAACGATTTCAAAAATAAAGAAATTGTTTTTATCTGTTTCATCGTAAAAACTTATTAATTTTCCCTTAGCATATGAATCAAGTATTTTTGAATTTAAATATAAAAATTCTTCTCGATGAATGTTTTTAATTTTGTTTAATAAATCAGATTTTATCTTTAATTTCATTGTTCATCCTTATCAAATTATTATATATATTTTAGCAAACATTTAGATATTCAAAAGCTTAATGGAATTTTTGTGAAAAATAAGCAATTTATTTAAATGACTATTTTAATTTCTTAAGCAATAAAAATAAAATTCTTTTTTGAAAACAATTAACAATTTGACTAAAAACACTATAAATAAGCTTTATAAGTTAAAAAAAATTATTATAAAAAAAATAAATTATTCTATTACAAAAAGACAAATTAGTATATAATATATATGCTTTTTATTATCTTATTGATTTAGAAAGTGAAGCATTGAAAGTAGGAGAAGTAGCTCAGCTTGGCAGAGCGCTACGTTTGGGACGTAGTGGTCGCAGGTTCAAATCCTGTCTTCTTCACCATGTGGGGGATTAGCTCATTTGGCTAGAGCACTTGCCTTGCACGCAAGGGGTGGTGGGTTCGAATCCCATATCCTCCACCATTTATGGCGTTGTAGCTCAGTTGGTTAGAGCATCCGGTTCATACCCGGAAGGTCATGAGTTCGACTCTCATCGACGCTACCATTATATGGAGAAAATCCTAACTGCTTTGGACCTATAGCTCAACGGCAGAGCAACCGGCTCATAACCGGTTGGTTACTGGTTCGAATCCAGTTGGGTCCACCAAGGGTGATTACCCAAGCCTGGCTGAAGGGACTAGTCTTGAAAACTAGCAGGGGCTTCACGGCCCGCGGGGGTTCGAATCCCTCATCACCCGCCATTTGTTCTTTATGAACACCTAAATAAAAAAATATCACATCGCGGAGTGGAGAAGTTTGGTATCTCGCGAGGCTCATAACCTCGAGGCCGCTGGTTCGAGTCCAGCCTCCGCCACCAATTGGTCCAGTGGTAAAGTGGTTTAATACGTCTCCCTGTCACGGAGAAGATCGCGGGTTCAATTCCCGTCTGGACCGCCATTATGGCTCTGTAGCTCAGTTGGTAGAGCAACGGACTGAAGCTCCGTGTGTCGCTGGTTCGATTCCTGCCGGAGCCACCATATCATTATTTAATGTACTTCGTCTTGACGAAGTTTTTTTATTCCTTTTTATGATAAAACTGATTTTATTTATAAAAAAATAATGTTAAATTATTAATAACGATTAATAAAAAGGAACAATTAAACTTTAAATTTATTAACATATTTGATGGAATAGGTGGATTTCATATTGCTATGAACAATTTAGGTGGTCAACGCGTTTTCGCATCAGAATGAGATAAAAATGCAAGAAAAGCATATGCGACAAATTTTAAAAATAGCAAAAATTTATTCAATGAAAATAATGAACCAACTAATTTTTTTGCAGGTGATATAACTTTAATAAATCCAAAAATATATCTGATCATAATGTACTTTGTGCAAGTTTTACATGTTAGCCTTTTTCCTAAATAGGCTATAAAAAAGGTTTTGGAGATACAAGATGTACTTTATTTTTTAATATAGCTGAAATAATAAAAGTAAAGCAACCTAAAATTATTTTTCTAGAAAATGTTAGAGAATTAAAAAATTATAATAATGGTAAAAGTTTTTAAATTATCCAAAATACATTGAATGAATTAGATTACAATTTTCATTTTTAAATAGTTAAAGCTTTTGATTTTAATTTGCAACAGCATAGACCAAGATTATTTATGCTTGGAATAAGAAAAGATTTTAAATATAATTTCACTTTTCCAAAACCAATACCATTAACCAAAAAACTTAATTGAGTTTTTGACAATGCAGAAGTAAATAAAGAAATAGGTTATACATTAAGAGTAGGTGGTAAAGGTTCATGATTAAATAATAGAAGAAACTGAGACACTATTTAGTTAATAATGAAGCCAAAAGATTACAAAGTTTTTCAGATGATTTTATATTTTTAGTTGCAAAATTAGTTGTAACGAAGCAACTAGGCAACTCAGTACAATTAATGCAATAGAAGCTGTAGACTGCGAGATAGTAAAATTTTTAAAGAAAAAATTAAATTGAGACATATATTAAATAATCACTTATAATAGAGTTAGTTAATTAACTTGATCTTATAGCTCAATGGACAGAGTGTTGGGTTTCGGCCCCAAAGGTTAAGGGTTCGAGTCCCTTTAAGATCGCCATATGTTTAAGCACCAAAATATTTAGTCAGTCATTAGACTGATTTTTTATTTTTTTCAAATTTTTACATTGCTAGAGAAGCATTCCAAAATAAAAACAATATAGTATAATTAGGAACATGACAACAAAAGAGAATGAAATTAAAAAAATTAAAAAATTGATTATTCCTGCAGCTGGCTGAGGAACAAGATTTTTACCTATGACAAAAATTATTCATAAAGAATTAGTGCCTATTCTTGATACACCTGTTATTGATAGATTAGTTAATGAAGCACTTGATTCAGGTATTGAGGAAATTTTAATTGTTTTAAGTGAAAGGAAAAAGGATTTATTAAAATTTTTCTCAGTTGATCAAGATTTACAAACAGAATTAATTATCAAAGGTAAAAAAGATATTTTAGAAAAAGTTAAAAGAACAAATCGCTCTTCATGTATTACTAGAGTAATTCAAAAGGAACAATTTGGTTTAGGTCATGCACTTGCAAGTTGTAAAGAATATATTGACAATGAGCCGTTTGCTATTATTTTAGGTGATGACTTAATTAAATCAAAAACTCCTGCTATTAAGCAATTAATCGAGTTTTATAATAAAACTGGAGCAAATGTTATTGGTGTACAATCAGTAGCAAAAGAATATATTCATAAATATGGAATTGTTAATCCAATAAACTTGAAAGATAAAGATAAGAAATATTTTGAAATTAATGGTGCAGTTGAAAAACCTAAGGCTGATAAAGCACCATCAAATAAAGCTATACTTGGACGTTATGTCTTTAATCCAGAAATTTTAGATATCTTATCTAGAATTGAATATGATGGCAAAAATGAAATTCAAGCAGTTGATGCATTTGATGAATTAATGAAAAAATATAAACAAAAAATTTATGCCTATGAATTTGAAGGCATCAGATATGATCTTGGATCAATGGAAGGCTTTGTTAAAGCAAACATTGATTATGCTTTAGAAGAACCTGAAATTGCAGACAAGATTAAAAGTTTTATTAATGAAAAAGTTAAAGAATTTTAATTTTTTCACAAATTAATAAATTATAAAAAGTTTAAACAATAAAAGAAAAAAAGAATTAAATAATTCTTAAAAAACAATTTTCTTTAGTTGTTTATCTTTTTTATTTTTTGTTTATTTCGCATTTGAATAAAGCAAAAAATATTTTATATACTAGTTATTCAAATAATCATGTATTTGCAAAAAAGAAATGTCAAAATAAAAAATATGAAAAAAATATCTTTATTAATTGGTGGAATAGTTGTTCTACAAATTCTATTTTTTCAGCTTTTTATACAAATAAAAAGAAGAAAATATTGAGACAAATAACATTATGACAAAAGATGATTCAAACACAAAATTCATAATGATGACTTTTAGAATAAATCAAATTTAAGCAGTCAATTTAAGAAAATGCATTTTTCTTTAAACTTACCACCCCCACTTTTGGAAATAATATGAAAATAGTCAACTAAATAAAAATTTAAACAATTTTAATTTTTTTAATATAATTTTATATATAAGAATGTGGTGTTTATATTATGAAGAAAAAACAATTTATTAAATTATTGGTAGGGTCTTTTTCTTTAATATCCTTACCTTTTTTATCAACTCAATGTAGCTTTTTTGAAATGAATAAAACACAAGAAAAAAACAAAGATGAAATTCAAAATGACTTAAATAATGCGGTTGAAAAAATCAAAATTTGATGAGATAAAGATAATCTTGAAGCAAGTAAAAAAGCTCAAATTGATGTTAAAAATTTAAATGATGAAGAGATTAAAAATGAATTAAAATTTTACAATTGCGCAACATATTTAGTTGAAGTTAAAAGCATAAAAAAAGATGATCAAGAAGGTACAATAACTGTTAATTTTGTATTAAAAGATGAAAAAAATAATCTAAAAAGTAAAAGTTTTAAAATCACTTTCACAGGTTTTAAAGCTAATAAAATTAACAAACAAGAAATTGTTGATAAGCTTAATAAATCCGTTAAAAATGTTAAGGTTGAAGTTGAAAAAATAGCTGAAAAATTAACCTCTGAAATTTTACTAAAAGACTTGTTTTATAGTGGTTTTGATAAAAACACAGAAGAAGTTATTTTTAAAAATTGAGCTAAAACTAACAATGAAATTAAAGTAACTTTTACATTAAAAAATAAAAATTATAACTTAGAAAGTAATGAGTTTACATATATATTAACAGGCTTTAAAGTTAGCAAAAATATTAGTGGCGAAACAGTTGAAGAATTAAATGAAATAGCTAAAAAAATTGTTTTTGATGTTAATAATAAACAAAACATTTTTAGTAATAGTGTCATTGATTATACTCAACTAAAAGTAGCAAACATTGACTCAACAAAATACAACATTACTTATAACAAATTAGAGTGCTTACCAACTTCAGTCAAAGTTCATTTTCAAATAAATAATAAAGACAATACTTTTAGTGATATTCAGGTATTTGAAATTACTGGTTTTAAAGTAGCTAAATCTAAAATTCGTATCGGAATGTGGAATATTTTAAATTTATATGAAACATCTGAAGAATACAAAAAATATGGTTTAGCTAGTGTTATTGAACATTTAAATCTTGATGTTATTGGGCTTATTGAAAATAAAACAAAAGCTTCAGCACAAAAATTTTGTGAATACTTAAAAAAATTTACGGGAAACAACAATTGAGAATTAATAGCTTCTGATAATACTATTCACAATCCTAAATTAGCCCCAACTTCAAAACAACATGAATGTCCAGCCTTTATTTATAAAAAAGATAAGATTGCTATTGAAAAATTTATTAATGGCAAGGAATGATTAGGTTATGACAATAGCACTTTTGTTGTTAATGAAGAAAACAATAATCTTGGTTATGTTAGACCTCCAATGGGAGTTAAATTTAAAACTTTAGGACCAATTCAAAATAATTTCACTTTTGTTATAGATCATTTAGATAGTCCAGGAGCAGCAAAAAGTGGCGAATCAAAATCAAGTTTATTAAGTAAGCAAGGCGCTCAAGAAGCTGATGAAGCTTACAACTTAAAGAACCTTATGGATTGATTTGATCAACAAGATGGTGACAATGATGATCTTATTTTTGTGGGCGATACCAACATAAAACTAGGAAATCAAGCAACTGCTTTTAGTGAAATACTAAAAGATCAATATTATAAAGCACTGTTAACTGACTCAAAACAACACAAGAGTTCATTGAGTAATAGTACATGGGGAAAATATTCTGAACCTTATGACAAGATTTTTACTAGAACCAATTTAAAATATGAAAACGCAAACTTCTTTCCTTTATACGATATTTTTAAAGATAATATTCTCAAAGATTATCAAACAATAGAAGAATGAAAAACATATGTTGATACTATTAGAAAAAAAACTTACGATAAAGATTTAAAATATATCTTTCATGCAATTAGTGATCACTCCCCTATATATTTTGATTTAATTTTAGATCCTAATGACATTCTTTAAAGACAAGTAGGCAATTAGCCTGCTTTTTATTTTCATTTATTAAACTTTTGTTATATAATAAAAAGCACTTGTGGAACAGTACTCAAGTCGGTCGAAGAGGCGGTCCTGCTAAGACTGTAGGGGTGGCAACACCCGCGGAGGTTCGAATCCTCTCTGTTCCGCCATTTTTTTATTTTTTTAAGATTTAAATAAAATTATTATGAATAATTTAAAAGGAAAGTATTAATATGTAAAATGTAAAAAAAATCAAAAATGGCAAAGTTAATGAAAACAATAAAGAAGAAGTAAAGCATGATGAAGATTGTTGCTTCTTTCCAAAATTGAATGAAGATCCTAAAGAAAATGAAAGACGTTGAAATGAAATAGTTGAGAGAACTCGAGATATAATTATAAGATTTAACGAATTAAAAGCAAATAGAAGAGCTAGATACACAAAGAAATGAGAAAACAATAAAAACTTAAAAAGTAAGATAAGAAGAACATTAATTTTAAGAATTAGTGTTTTTTATATTTTTTAATAGCAACTAACAAGTTTTTTAAACTATATTATATTAATTAATATATAATAAAAACATTGTTTATTTAAGGAGAAAAGATGAACAAAAAAGACTATTCCAATTATCAAGGCTTGACTTCAAAAGAAGTTGAAGCAAACCTTGCAAAGTATGGTGAAAACGCTTTAATTAAAAAGAAAAAACTAAATCCAATAGTTGCTTTCTTTAGACAATTTGTTGATCCAATGGTTATTCTTTTAATCATAGCGGCAGCAATTAGTTTAACTTTGGCAATTGTTGAACATTTTCAAGGCGGAAAAAGCACAACCGATTTAATTATCTCTTATGTTGAACCTGGAATTATTATGCTAGTTATTATTTTAAATAGTATGTTAGGAGCTTATCAAGAGGTCAAAAGTGATCAAGCGGTGCGAGCCCTTGAAAAAGTTAATCAGGTCAATGCTACAGTAATTAGGGATGGCAAAGTCCAAATTATTCCCGCTAATTTATTAGTGCCTGGTGACTTAGTTGTTTTAGCTGCAGGAGATACAATTAATGCTGATGGTCGCTTAATTGAAGCTTCAAACTTAGAAGTTGTAGAAGCTTCATTAACTGGTGAAAGTTTACCAGTAAGTAAAGTCGCAAATTTAAATGCAACTGATGACAAAATCTTAGCTAACAACAAACACTTAGTTTACTCAGGCACTTATGTAATTAATGGACGGGCAACTTTTGTAGTTGAACATACAGCTAGTGAAACTGAAATTGGCAAAATTAATTCAATGATTCAAAAACAAAATAAAAATGCAACACCACTACAAATCAAACTTAATAAATTAAGCAAATGATTTGGTTATGGTGGAATTATCCTTTTATTCGTAAGCTTTATTTTACAAATTATTTTAAATAATGTTCACTCAGGAAATTGAACAAATTCACAAGTTTATACTAATGCTTTAGTCACTGGAATCTCACTTGCAGTTGCTGCTATTCCAGAAGGCCTTATTACTTTTACCACTGTTCTATTATCAATTGGTGTTAGTCAGATGTCCAAACAAAAAGGGTTGGTTAAAAACCTTTTAGCAGTTGAAACCCTAGGTTCTGCTTCAATTATTTGTAGTGATAAAACAGGAACACTAACAGAAAATAAAATGACAGTAGTTGATGCTTATCGTTTTAGAACTCTTTGAAGTGCAAACAAGAAAGAAGAATTATTTAGGCCGCTTGCTAAATATTTAGCTTTATGTAACGATGCTTTTATTACTTTAGAAGCTAATAATGAATGAAAAGAAGTAGGTGATCCCACTGAAACAGGCCTTTTAAGATACTCTTATTCTTATGGTTATAAAAAAGAAGAATTACTTAAAGAATATCCAATTTTAGCATCTTTGCCTTTCGATTCAAATCGTAAAATGCACTCTGTAGTATTCAAAGAAAAAGATAGAATGCTTTTAGTTACTAAAGGTGCTCCTGATGTTTTATTAAAAAGATGTAATAATTTAACTATTGATGATATTAAAGAAATTAATCACCAATGAGCTGACAAATCTTATCGTGTTTTAGCAGTTGCTAAAAAAGTCGTAAAGCACAGTAAAATAGACTTTAAGGACGAAAATGATCTAGAATTTGTTGGCCTTGTTGCTATGATTGATCCACCTCGGGCAGAGGTTGCAAATTCAATTAGAGAAGCTCAAGGTGCTGGTATTAAAGTTGTTATGATCACAGGTGATCAAGTAACTACAGCAAGAGCTATAGCTCAAAATTTAGGCATTTATCAAGAAAGCGATACTTGTCTTGAAGGCAAAGATTTAGCCAAAATGAGTGAAGAAGAATTAAGAGCTAAAGTTGAACATATTTCAGTTTATGCTCGTGTTAATCCTGAAGACAAATTAAGAATTGTTCAAGCATGACAATCACACCAAAAAGTAGTTGCTATGACTGGTGATGGTGTTAATGATGCTCCCGCTCTTAAAACTAGTGACATTGGTTGTGCTATGGGAATTACAGGAACTGAAGTTTCAAAACAAGCAGCTGATTTAATCTTAGTTGACGATAACTTCAATACTATTGTTAATTCAGTAAGAAATGGTCGTTTAATTTTTGACAAAATCAAAACAGTGATACTTAACTTATTAATTAGCTCACTAACAGAAATTTTAGTAATGCTTATTGGTATGGTCGCTTTCTTCTTAGCATATAAAGATTATTATCCAGATGGATTTTACATTTTTGGAGCTAGCCAATTATTATGAATTAATTTATTAACTCATGGACTTCCAGCTATTGCACTTGGTTTTGTTGATAGTGGAAAAGATGTTATGAAACGTAAACCATTTTCAAAAAGCGAAAGTATTTTTGCTCGAGGAATGGGAATTAAATTACTTTGACAAAGTGCTTTAGTAAGTTTATTATCACTTATTTCTTATGCACTTGGAGCTGAGTGAGCTATTAAAAATGATCCAGCTAATTTAGTTAAAATCGCTTCAACAACAGCATTTATTACAATGTGTGTTGCAGCTTCATTAAATAGTATTAATTTAATGAGTGATAAAAGTATTTTTATTAGCAATATTAAAAAATACTGACCAGTTGTTTTAGCTGCTAGCTTCTCAACTTTCTCAACTTTATTTGTTGCATTAGTGCCTCAAGTAGCTAAAGTATTTAGAATGTATGAATGCATTTATGCAAGCAATGGTATCTTAATTTGAATGTCATTACCTTTAGCTTTAGGTTTAACTATTGCAAATGAAATTAAGAAAATAATTATTTTCATTAAAGCAAACAAGCTAATAAAATCAATTTAGTTCATGCTTAAAAAACCTAGACAACTTGATTTGTCTAGGTTTTTTAATGCGATAAAAAAACTGATTAAGTGCAGCTTTTAATCTTCGTTATCTTCAAGGAAGTTAGTAACAATTATTGCTTCTTCTTCAGAATTTTTTTGTGAATTATTTTGTTGTATTTTTTCTTCTACATTAAAAGTAGTTGTATCTCTTTTTCAACGATATCCTGTAACTCTTGTTGCAAATCTTGTGTTTTCTTTAATTTCTATTTTTAATAAAATAGCTGCAACTATTAAAATAATAAATAAGGTAAAAGGTCCAAACATTGTTAGAGTGAAATAATATCATCATTTCTTTGTTGATAATTCTATTAAAAGAATAATTCAAAAAACTAACAATATAAAACCAAATAGAGATAATAAGAAAAGTGATGTTATTTGCATCGTTTCATTTTTAAATACATAGAAAGTAATCAATGAACTTAAACTAATCAAAAAAAATAAAATGAAGACAATAATACTTATTAAAACTTTTTTAAAATTAAATTTAGTTCCTCTAAATTTAATTTTTTCTTTTGGCTTTGGTTTTTCTTTGTTTTTAAAATTATCTTGTGCTTGTTGATTATTAGCACCATTTTTTGCTTGTCAATTATTACTTTGCATAAATCAATTATATTAAAATTTAAGTTAAATTGTTCAAATTATTATTTTTTAATTTTCAAAATCAAGTAGTTAAATAAAAAACAAGCTTATAGCTTGCTTGATCAAAATTTGATATGGCAGGGGTTATAGGAATCGAACCCATGCGAGCAGTTTTGGAGACTGCGGTACTACCATTATACTAAACCCCTATAAAATAGGCTTATTTGCCAAATTTAAAGTGACAAATATCGCCATCTTGCATTACATAATTTTTACCTTCTGATCTAATTTTTCCTGCATTACGAGCGCCTAATTCGCCATTATTATCAATGTAATCTTGATAACTAATTACATCTGCTTTAATAAATTTCTTTTCAAAATCTGAGTGAATTATGCCAGCACAAGCAGGAGCTAACATTCCATCATGAAACACTCAAGCTTTAACTTCCATTTCACCAGCTGTAAAATAAGTTTTAAGTTTTAACAAATCAAAAGCTTCTCTAGCAAGAAGGTCTAAACCACTAAATTTAATGTTGTAGCTATCTAACCATTCTTTGCTTTCACTTTCATCCATTTGGCTAATTTCGCTTTCGAGTTGAACACAAATAGGCAAAATTTTTACATCGTCTTCAACACTAACTTTTAATTGTTTATATAAAGGAGCATTTTCATACTCTGCTATTTCTTCAGCTGACATATTAGCAACATAAATCATTGGTTTTGAAGTTAAAAGATGATAATTTTTAATTAATTTTTCTTCATCTTCACTTAAATTTTTAATCATTCTTGCTGGTTTATTATTTTCTAAAAGATCTTTGATTTTTAAAGCTAAATTTTCTTCTAAAATAGCTTCCTTGTCACCACTTTTAGCTTTTTTGTGAATTCTATTAATAATATTATTAATGGTTTCTAAATCAGCTAACATTAATTCCATATTAATAACATCTTTATCATTAACTGGATTAACTTCATTAGCCACATGCATTATATTTTTATCATCAAAACATCTAACTACATGCACAACAGCATCGACTTCACGAATATTACCTAAAAATTTATTGCCTAAGCCTTCACCTTTACTTGCACCTTTAACTAAACCTGCAATATCAACGAAGTCAAAAGTTGCAGGTACAATTCTTCCAGGTTTAACTATCTTTGCTAATTCATATAATCTTGGATCTTTAAGCGGGACACTACTAATATTTGGTTCAATTGTTGTAAAAGCATAATTAGAAGCTTCAACTTGATATTTAGTTAAAGCACTAAAAAGTGTACTTTTTCCAACATTTGGTAATCCAACAATACCAGCTTTTAATGACATAATATTCTCCTTTGTTTATTTAAAAATTATATTTTTAAAATACTTATTAAATGATACATTAAAATTACTTTTTTAATAATAATTTAACAAACTGGATAGTTTAAAATTTTTCTAATTTAGCTGTTTTATAGTTATTCAAGTAAATACAATATTATAAATTAAACAACAATTTTATTCTTTCAACTATATTAAAAATCTTTGCATATTTAAGAAGTCTTTTCAAATCATGCTTTGAATCTTTATATAGTTCTATAGTCGTTTGACATAATTTTGGTTCATATTTATTGATATCCAAAATTAAGTCACAAATTATTCTTTCTTTATTGTATGTTTTAGCATAATTGCCAAACATTATTTTAACTTTTTCAACTCCTAAATTTAGTTTTCAATCTATAATTCTATGGCATTTAATTTTCTTATCAATTTTTGATGTATTGTAATTTGTACTAAAATTTGCTTCTGTTCTATGATATAAAACATTGGTAATTTTTTGCAAAAACATTGCACTAATTCAAAAAAAATGCACTTTTTGTATTTCAATTGAAATACATAATGTTCATCATCTGCAGTATCAATATCTACATATATTCCCCTATCAATTTTTACAATTAATTTTTTTCAATTAAGAATTTCAAATAATTTCTTGAAATTTTGTTTTTATCTAAAATTGCTGTGGACATATAACCATTGTTTTCTTTTATTAATTCTTTAATTTTATCAATTACACTCATATTAATATTTTTATTCAATTATATATTTAATTAGGCACAGTTGTTGTATAAAAATAAAATAAAAAACGCCTGCTCGCGCAAGTGTTTTAGCATTTATAAGCCACGTTTTGTACCCTCTCAGGTGCTAACAATTTATCTAGTTGATTAATCAACTCTTTTCTTTGGTTCAATTTCCGTTGAAAAGTTCCCCTACCAATATTTGGGTTTCTAACTCATGGAGTTTACCGCGTTTCACAATTCTCGTCTCTGTGGCACTAGTCGTCTAAGCCTAGGCTTATTGGGCCTAGCATGATCACTACAACCATCGCAGGTTGTGCTAGCGTGGACTTTCCTCTACTCTTTCAAGCAGCTGTTAGCCAATGCTTGATTTATTATATCAATTTTTATCATTTTTTTGTTAATTTTGTTTAAACTTCAAATTCAAGTTGCAAAAATGAGGTCCCTTAGTTTAGAACCCTCATTTTTAAATTCAACAATTGAATATTTTCGCTTATCTTTATTGATTGCCATATTCTTTTAAACTGTTTTTTAATTTTTTTCAAACTTTCATAATTTTTTTATAATACCCATTTTTTTACCATAATCAAATAATCTTTTATAATTTTGATTTAAATTTTAGATGTTTTAAAAGTTACGGTCTTGTTTCAAGATCGTAATCATCAATACTTTCAACTAAATCGCAAATAATTCTTTCTTTATTATATGTTGTTACATAATTTCCAAAAATGGTTTTAACTTTTTCTTTTCCTAAATTAAGTTTTCATTCAACTAAGCGATGAGCCTTAATATCTTTATTTACTTTTGAAGTATTATAGTCATGCTTAAAATTTGCCTCGATTTTGTAATATAAAGTATCATTTATGTTTTGCAAATACATTGCACTATTTTCTAAAAAAACAATGTTCTTTATATTTGAGTTCATAAAAATAATATTGGTCAATAACTTCTAGTGGATTGATGCAAATTCCTCTCTATAATTTAGAAATAAAATTATTTTCAATTAATTTTTTATGTAATTCCTTGAGATATTATTTTTTGATAATTTTTCTTTTGTTTTCATTTACTTTATTTTATATTTGAATATAAATTAAATAGGTGCTATTGTACAAAAAATTATCCATTAATAAAGAATTTTATTAAGAACCTTTCAAATCCAATTGTTGGATCAGTTTTTCCTTCTTTTATATCTTGGTCAAGTTTTGCAAGAGATTTAATCATTCTTCTAATTTTTAAAGTGCCAAGTCTTGTTAATAAATAACTGACTTTTTTAACTCTATATTGATTAATTTTAAAATCGCTTGCTAAATTTTCTAAAGTTTTACCTATATTTTTATATGCATAAATTTGGTTAGCTAAAATAAATAATTGTGAAGTTTGTGCAATTAAAACAGTAACATCAACTCCTTCAATTAATTTTTCTTTATATTTTTTCCAAATAAGATTGAAATCATTTGTTTCAAAACTATTGCTAAAACCAAAAGCGTCTTCTACATAAATATCAATTACTGAAACATTAATCATATTTTCAGTTATGTGTTTATTTTGATTAATTAATTTATCAATTTCTAAGTTAATTAAATAAAGATCATTTGGTATTTTTTTAAGTAAAGCGCTGGTTGCTAAAGCATCAATAGTACCGCCTTTTTGTTGTACTAATGAAACAACTTTTTTAGTTAATTGATTATCATCAATACTATTAGCTTCAATAAAATTATTTTGCTGCAATTTGTTGAAAATAAAATTAGTAAAAAAGTTTTTATTTATTTGCTCTTTATTGCTTATGTTTGTATTTACAAAAATTAATTCATCACTTGAATTATTGTCAATACTTTTAATTAAATTATTAACATTAGTTTCATCATTTGAGCTTAATTTTTTTTCAAAGTAAAATAAATCATTAATTACAATGATTCTTTTTTTATTAAACAAATCTCCACTGCTTATAAATTGAATTAAACTATCAACATTTTCATCGTTTTCAATGTTAAATGTTGTAATAGCAGAATTTGGAAATTTTTTAACGATTTTATTGATTTCTTGTTCAATAAAAAAATTTTCTGAGCCATAAATAAAATTCATACTTTTTAATTATATGCAATATTAGATGAAATAAGTATTATTTCTTAACTTATTTTTCTAATTTCTTGATTTTGTTTTTGATTATTTCATATCATCGTCTAGTTCTTGAAAAAAGATCTTCTAAAAAATTAATTCTTTCATCAAGATATAAAGCTAATTGATCATCGGTTTGTTTAAATTCAATATCCTTAAAAAAGAAATGAATTAATTCATTGCGATCTTCAACAACTTTAGATAATTCTAAATGTTCATTTTTGCTCAAAATGCCATTTTGATAGGCTTTTTGGCTTAAATTACCAAAAGTATTTTCATACAAACTTCTAAAGATTTTTTGAGCTTCAGAAGATGCTTCTAGCACAACTTTTAAAAATAAATTATGTTTAAATTTACCTTTTTTTTCATATTCATCGATTGTTTTTTTTAAAGTGATTAAATATGTTAAACGATATTCAAGTTTTTGTACACTATGAACAACAGTTCCAGTTAAATAGTGAATGTGATTCATTTTTTCTTGAATTTTTATGTTAAGATATTTCATTCGCTCTTTCATTATTTATTTCCTTTTTTGTATTTTTCAACTACACTTTTCGCTTTTGTTAATCAATGATGAATTGTGCTTTTGCTTTTAATTAAATTATGCTCTTTTTCAAGTGATAAAATGATGTTAGATAAAGGCGCTTCTGGATTATTTAGAACTGTTTTATAAAGTAATATTTGCTCATCTTTGAATTTATTTTCAAGTTTGTTTTCAAAAATATAATTTAAGTTTTCAATATGTTTTACATTAGCTTCCACTGCCTTTTTAATATTATAAATATCTATGTTATTTATTCGATTAAAACTATTCTCAAAGTCCCTTTTTATCGTAATATCGGTAAATTTATAAAATGATTCTAAAGCTAAAATTGCTTTCAAAAAATCTTCAATTTTTTCTTTTTGTTTGACATAAATTATGTATTTATTTTGGTGTTTTAATTTTTGAAAATTAAAGTAATATTCATTCAATTTGCTCATAATAATATCTATAAAATTTTCATAGTTTGAGCTTAATTGCAAGTGGTATGAAGTTTTACCAAGATTGCTAATACTTCCACCTGTTTGAAATACTCCACCAAAGAATAAAGAAGGCTTTAAAAATTTTACATCTAAGTCAATATCTTTTTTATTTAAAACTATTGTTTTAGAATTTTTAATTTGATAATCTAAGTTTACTTTTTTAATTAATTCAATTATTAAATAAAAAAATTCTTCATCACGAATGTTTAAATGAATGGAATCATTTTTAATTAAGCCATTTCCAAAAATTAAACCTCTTAAGTATTCAAGAGATTCAACTTCATTTTTTTTGCGATTGATAATTTCATTTTTAACGAATTTAGTAAAGTTCATATATAAATATTTTAGTATATTATTGATTTTATTTATTGCAAAAAAGCAAAATAAAAACTTGCCCAAAAGCAAGTATTATTTTTAATATTAAACTAATTGATCGAAGATATCGTCACCTGTTTCTTCAATAGTTTTAACACCTCAGTTACGGGCAACAATATTTCCACTTGTTCCTAAACCAAGAACATCTTCAAGAACTTTAGGTTTTTTGAATCTTTTTGAAAAGATTGTTAAAGGAAGTAATTCACGAGTGTGGTTGAATCCTGGATAAAGAGGATCATTACCGTGGTCACTTGTTATAATTAATAAGTCGTCTTCTTTCATAGCATTAATTAATTTACCTAATTTTGAGTCAAGTAATGCAATGTTTGAAGCATAACCATCAACATCTCTACGGTGTCCATAGTGCGAGTCAAATTGAACTAAGTTTGTGAATACAAATGTGTTTTCTGGTCTTTCTTCTGCACATTTAATTGTAAGGTCCATACCATGAGCATCACCATCTGAGTGAAGCGATTCACTAATACCTTGACCTACGAAAATGTCAAAGATTTTACCAATACCAATAACATTAACACCAGCTTTTTGTAATTCATTTAGAATCATTGGACGAGGTTGGTTTGCATAGTCATGTCGGTTGAATGTTCTTGTGTATTTTCCTTTTTCACCAATAAATGGTCTAACAATAATACGTCCAACATTTCATTCTGGTTTGCTTGAACAAATTTGTCTTGCTGCTTTGCCATAACGATATAAGTTGTCTAAACCTATTCATTCTTCATGAGCTGCAATTTGTAATACTGAGTCCATTGATGTATAAACAATAATTGAACCATCTTTCTTTTGTTGTTCTGCATATTCATCAATCATTTCAGTACCTGAACCTGATTTGTTGCAAATAATTTTACGACCATCAAAAGCTTTAGATAATTCATCTAATAAATCTTGAGGGAAACCATTTTCAGTAAATGTAGGGAATGGAACCATTGTTTTAATTCCCATCATTTCTCAGTGACCTGCAAGAGTATCTTTTGCATTTGAAACTTCTTGAATTCTTGTCATGTAAGCTTTTTGATCTTTGTAACGATAATTACCTTCTAAAGTTGTGATATTTCCAATTCCTAATTTTTTTCATGTGTCAATAAAGAACATTGAGCTTTTTGAAGCTGAAAGAATTGTGTTAGCGCCTTTGTCACCAAAAGCTCTTTGATCTTTATCTGGTCCAATTCCTAGACCATCTGTAACAATCATAAAAACACGTTTAAATTTTGCCATTTTTCTCCTTTATTTATTTAATATATGTTTGTGAATGTAAATTAATCTTTATTATTTTAATACTTTATTTACATTTTTTTAATTTTTGCAATATTAATAATAGTTTTGTCACGGCCGCTAACTCTTTTACTTAAGTAATTAGCACTGGCATTGACATAATCGCCTTCAATATTTTTATTTTTTCAATAGTTTGTTAATTTTTCATTATATGGAACAATTTCATCAACAACTTGTGCATATGAATATTGTTCATAGTAAATTCTATTAATTTTTGGTTTAAGATCTGCTTTTTTAGCTGCTTTACCAACTGTTAAAGCAACTGCTGGAAAAGCTGAGTTTTTGATTTTAAGTAATCTATTGATTTCACTAATGTGTCCTCTAACTCCTCCAATAAAGCATGTTCCTAAATCCAATTCAGTAGCAGCATCTTGAAGCATTGTTGCTTGAATAAAAGCATCTCCAACTGAAAGTAATAATGAGTTGAGAGTTTTATTTTCAATATTTTTATTTTTAGTTTTTAAGACATAATCAATACGATTATTGTCAGCTAAAAAGATAAAAAACATTGAGCATTCTCTAACTTGTTTTTGTTGTAAAATTTCAGCTAATTTGTCCTTAGTATTTTGGTCTTCAATTACAATAACTGAAGAAGCAAAATAGTTGTTACTTGTTGGTGCATTTTGAATAGTTTTGATCAATTTTTCTTTATCTTCTTCACTAATTTCATAGCCAATTTGATAATCTCTTGTTGATCCTCTTTTTAAATTATTTTCAATAAAAGACATGCGATTTTACCTCCTAAAATTCAAGTTATTTTTTGCAGAAAATTACATTTTAAAAAATAACTATTTTAATTATATTAAAAAATGTTTTTATTATTACAAAAAATTAAATTAATTAAAAAATATAAAACAAGATTTTTACCAAAAGTCCTGTTTTATAGTTGTTTTCATTAAAATTTAAAAGTTTAATTTAGATAAATTCCATTTTCTTCAAGGTATTTATTTAGCTCATAAAAAATAGTTTGATTTACTTTTGAAATACAAATTTGCAAGAAAATTTTTAAATCATTATACATGTAATAAATTGATTTTAATTCTTTGGTTCAACGTTGCTCACTCATGTGGTTACCGCACAAAAATCCACCTTTATAAAATTTAAAATCACACAAGTTGCTTGGACTATTGCATTCACAACATTTGTTTACATTTACATCTAGTCCAAAATAGTTTAAAGTATGAGCTAAAAGATAAGTATAAAGCATTGAATTTTTGCCTAATCCTAAGTAATTTAAACAGTTAACATAAGTTTCAAATAATGTGTAATAAGGCTTAGGAAAATGCTTTAATAAATTAACTGCTTTTTGAATAAAAATTAAATTAAAACGATTTGAATAATCTATGTCTGAAATTAAAGTGGCTTTTTTAAGCAAGCTCACTTTGTTGTTCAATCGAGCTTGAAAATATTCAATTTCAACTAAGGATCCTATTTGTAAGTTAACTCGATTTTTTGACTCACTTTTATTTACACCTTTTGCTAAAAGTGAGAAAATTCCATTTTTTGAATAAACTTGAACAATAGCATCATTATCACTTGTATTAGCATTTTGAATGTCTAAAACAACAACTTGTAAAATTTTTTCAGCCATAATTCTCCTAATAAATTAATTTAATTACTATATTTAATATTAATTTTAATATTTATTTATTGTATTTTTTCTTTTTTGTTAAAATAGTTTTACTTGATTATAAATAATCTTTTAATTATCACAAGGAGTAAGAATGACTTTAGAAGAAATTAGAAAAGTTTTTTTGAATATTCTTGAATCAACGCCGGGGGTTTATGGAATCTGTGAAAATGCAGAACAATGTCCTAATTTAGGCCAAGAATATTTAAGTATTCAAAATATAAACAATGAATGGCATTTCAGCGCTACAATTATTATTTTAAAATATGCTAATGCAAAAAATGTTGTTAACTCAATTAGTTCTCACTTAAGATACGAACTCAATAAGAAAAAGGAACATTTAGGCAAATTAAATGTATTTATAGGAGGTCTTGCAAATGACTAAGATTTTAGACGGTAAGCTTTTTTGTCAACTTTTTATTTCCGGAGCTAATAACATTATTAACTCTAAAAATAAGATCGACGCTTTAAATGTTTTTCCTGTTCCAGATGGCGACACAGGAACTAACATGTCATCAACAGCTCAAGCTGCTGCTGATGCTTTGGCTTTAAATAACTCAAATCACTTAGGTGAAGTAACTAACACTATTTCAAGAAATATGCTTTTAGGAGCTCGCGGAAACTCAGGTGTTATTTTAAGCCAAATTTTTAAAGGTTTTGCAATTGCGTTTAAAGAAGTTGAAAGCGTTGACATTAAAGGACTTTTAGAAGGATTTAAGCAAGCGACTAAAAAAGCTTATTCATCAGTTTTAAAACCTGTTGAAGGTACCATTTTAACAGTTATTAGAGAAACAACAGAAGCATTAGAAAAAGAAGTAAATAATAAAACTTCACTAGAAGAATTTTTCAAATTAGCTAAAAATGCAGCTCGTAAAGCATGTGACAATACTCCTAACAAATTAAAGATCTTACGTGAAGTTGGCGTAACTGACTCAGGTGGTGAAGGATTATATACAATTATTAGTGGTATGGAAGCAGCATTAAATGCTGAAGCCATTAAAATTAGTGAATCAGAAGAAAACATTGATACTTTTATCAGCTCAAAAGAAGTTTATGATGGCGAATTTGGTTATTGTACTGAATTCATTATTGAATTAAATGACGAAAAAGACTTTGATAAAGCTAATTTTGAAAAATCATTACTTAAAAAAGCTAATTCTTTAGTTGTAGTTCAAGATGAAAAAATTGTTAAAGTTCATGGTCATACATTAAAACCTGGTGATATGTTAAACTTTGGTCAAAAATATGGTGAATTTATTAAAATAAAGTCAGAAAATATGACTCGTCAAGCAAGTGAAAGTCGTAATAAAAACGTTATTATTAACCAAAATGATGAACAATCAAACAAAAAATGTGCCATTATTTCATGTAACTTAGGCAGTGGAATTATTGCAAGAATGAAAGAATTTGGAGTTGACGCTATTATTGAAAGTGGTCAGACACAAAACCCTTCAGCTCAAGATATTATTGATGCAATTAACTCAGTAAATAGCAAAAACGTTTTCATTTTACCTAATAACTCAAACATTTTCCTAGCAGCTGAACAAGCAGCTCAAGCTATTACAAATAAAAAGGTATTTATTATTCAAACTAGAAGTCAAATTCAAGGATTAACAGCTTTAATGAACTTTAATTCTGAATCAAGTCCTAAAGAAAACCGTGAAACAATGTCTGAATCTATTAAGCTTGTAACCACAGCTGAAGTAACCCAAGCAATTAGAAGCACAAAAATTGACAATGTTAAAATCAAAGAAGGTCAATTCATTGGCATTACTGATGGCAAGATTTTAGTTAGTGAAAATAACTACATTGATGCAGCTAAAAAATTGATTAAAAAATCAATTAACAGTGATCATGAACTTGTTACAGTTTACTATGGAAATGATGCAAGTGAAGTTGATGCTAACGAAATTAAAAACTTTTTAGAAAGCCATTATGATGTTGAAGTTGAAGTAGTGAATGGTGCTCAACCTAACTACCACTTCATTATTGGTTTTGAATAAAATAAGGAGCAAAATGTACAAAATAGCATTTGATATTAATGGCAATGACAACGGCATTAATTCAGCTTTAGCAGCAACTAAATTATTTTTAAAAACCAACAAAAATTATGCAATTATTTTAGTTGGTCCTAAGGCTGAAATTGAAAAATATTATGGCAAAAACATGCCAGAAAATTTAGAAATAATTGACAACTCATCAGTGCCAAGCGATGTTAAAAACATTCGCCAATCTTTAAGAGAAAATACCTCAATGAATGTTGCACTTGATTTAGTAGCAAATAAAAAAGCAGATGCTGTACTTTCTTCAGGAGACTCTGGCACATATCTTGCAGCTGCTACTTTTAAAGTTAAAAGATTAGAAGGCATTTCAAGAGCAGCATTTATGCCCTTAATGCCTACAATCACAGGACGTAAATTCTTACTTCTTGATGTTGGAGCTAACTTAGAAACCACAAGTGATTATTTAGTTGAATGAACTAAAATTGCAAATTCTTTTGATCGTGTTTTATTAAAAAACTTAGCACCTCGTTGTGCATTAATTAACATCGGAACTGAAGACTATAAAGGAACAGAATTAATTAAAGAAGCAAATAATAAACTTAAAGAACAACATCAATTAAATTACATTGGCTTTCAAGAACCTCGTGATTTATTAAATGGTGTTTGTGATGTAGCAGTAATCGATGGCTATGGTGGTAACTTAATTCTTAAGAGTCTTGAAGGTGCAATTTTAAGTTTTAAAAATTTATTAACTAGCAAAATTAAATTGAAACCAATTAGAAAATTAGGTTACCTTTTAGCTCGTGGTGCATTTAAAGATGTAGCTGAAACTCTTGATTATCGTAATGTTGGAGCTGCTTGAATCGCTGGGGTTAATGGTGTTGTAATTAAAAGCCATGGAAGTAGTGATGAAAAAGCTTACTATGGAGCACTTAATCAAATAAAATTAGCTTTAGATAACCACATTTTATCTGAGGTTAAAAAAGACTTAAATATTAATGAAGAGTAGAAAGAAAAATAATAAATAATGGATGAAATTAAACAAACTATTCAAGAATTTTTAAAAGCTTGAAACATCAATTATCACAATTTAGGATACTATCGTCAAGCTGTAACTCACGGTTCATATTTTGGACTCAAAAAAAATCAAAACAAAAATAATGTGAGTGAAAGAGTTGGCAATTATCAAGATCTTGAATTTCTCGGAGACGCTATTTTACAGTATCTTTCGTCAGATTTTGTATTCAAAAAATTTCCAAATTTAAGTGCTGGTAATATGACTTTAATTCGTTCTAAATTAGTTTGCACAAAGTCACTAAATGAAATTAGCACTAAAATTGGATTAAAAGATTTTTTACTAACTGCACCTGGTCAAATGAGTAAAGATGCTAAACGCTCAGTTAAAGTTGGCGCTGACATTTTTGAAGCCTTTATTGCTGCTATTTATTTGGATACAAATCTAAAAGTAGTCAAAGAATTTTTAAACAAAACTGTTTTTGATATCAAAATTGGAGACTTTGACATCAAGCATCTTAAAGATGCTAAAACTGCTTTTCAAGAACAAATTCAATCATTCAGTAAACTAGCTGTTATGTATATAGTTAGTGAAAAAAGTCCAACTGAATTTGAAGCTCACGCAGTTCACGACAATAAAATTTATGGTATTGGTTTTGGTAAAAGCAAAGCTGAAGCCGAAGAAAATGCTGCACTAGATGCATTGCATAAAATGAAAAAATAAAAATTTTTACAATTAAATTAGATATTAATATTAAAATTATAATTATGAACCGTCAAAAAATCAAGAATTGAGTGGTTCAAAAAATAAAGGAGGTAATATGAAACTCATTAAAGTTGAAGCCCACGGATTCAAATCATTTGCTGATCCTATTGTGCTTAAATTTGATGGTGGAGTAGCCGGAATTGTTGGCCCTAATGGTTCTGGTAAATCAAATATTAACGATGCTATCAAATGAGTTTTAGGTGAACGTAGTGCTAAAGAACTTCGTGGTGATAACATGGATGATGTTATCTTCGCTGGTTCTAAAACTGCAAAACCTATGGATAAAGCAGTAGTTACTTTAACTTTTGATAATCGAAATGGTATTAGTTCAATCCCGCATGAAACTATTTCAATTAGTCGTGTGCTTGAAAGAGGAAATGGAAACAACCAATATTTCTTAAATGGCGAACCATGTCGTCAAAAAGATATTAAAGATATTGCTATGGAAAGCGGTATTGGTAAAAGTTCATTAGCTATTATTTCTCAAGGTACAGTTAGTGATATTGCTGAAGCTACACCTGAAGAAAGAAAGTCTATTTTTGAAGAAGCTGCTGGTGTTTCAAAATACAAATTTCGTAAAAAAGAAGCTTTAAGCAAATTGGCTAAAACTCAAGAAGGTTTAGACCAAATTAAACTTGTTATTAGTGAAATTGAAAGAAAATTAATTCCATTAAGAAAACAAGCAGAAAAAGCTAAAGTTTACATTGCTAAAAGTGAAGAATTAAAAGCTGTTGAAGTTGGTCTTTTAGTAGACAACATCAAAACTTTTGGTGATATGTACGAAAGACTTGTAACTGAACTTGAAGGTGTTCAAGAAACTAAAAATGATCTTGATGCTCGTATTTCATCAGCTGAAGCTGCTATTACTCAAAATACTAAATTCAGATCAGAAGTTGAAGCCGAATTAAAAGAACTTTCAATTGAATATGAAACAGTTAAAGAAAGATTAAACAAATTAAACATTTCTTTAGCTAAAGAAAATGAACGTGAAAGATTAATTGCTGCTGGTGAAATTCAAGCAAACCAAGCTGAACAAATCGAAGCATACAAAACTATGCTTACAAGACATGCAAATAAATTAAATTACTACGCTCGTGAAATTGAAAATCAAGCAAACCAAATTGCTGAAAACCAAAAAACAATTTCAAAATATGACGAAGAAATTAATTTAATGAACATTAAAATTAACAAAAAACGTACAGACTTATTAAAAATTGAAACACAGTTAAACTTGCTTAACCAACAAAAAGAAAGTAACTCTTTATTATTTAAAGGGACCAAAAACATTTTAGAAAATAAAGCTTACTTTGGAAAAGCACTAAAAGGAACTGTAGCTGATTTAATTAAAGTTACAACAGAATATATTCCTGCTATTGACTCAATTTTAGCTAATGCTTCACAACACTTAGTGGTTGATAAAGCTGAAACAGCAGTTAAAGCTGTTAACTTCTTAAAAGATAATAATGGTGGTCGTGCTACATTTATTCCACTCACATCAATTCAACCAAAAATGATTCGTGATGATCATCTTTTAGCAATCCAAGGACACCCTGGATTTATTGATGTTGCAAGTAATTTAGTAACAATTGATCCTCAATATGAAATTCTTAATAAATTCCTTTTAGGTAATGTTATTGTTGCTAGCGACATTGAAAATGCTAACAAAATTTCAAGTATTCTCGAACGTCGTTACATGGTAGTTTCACTTGATGGTGACACCATTCGTTCAGGCGGTGTGATTATTGGTGGAGCTAAAAATACAGCTCAATCATTACTTGGATTTGATGAAAAAATTAAAGAGCTTGAAAATATTGTTACAGGTATGAGAGCAGCAGTTCAAGCTGATGAATCAAAAATCAATGAAATAAGAAACTATCGTCGTAGTGCTCTTGAATTAGACAGCCAATTAAAACAACAAATTACTAGTCTAAAAACCCAAAAGAGCAGTGAACAAGGTCTTTACGACGAATTACAATTAAAACTTCAAAATATTACAAACAAAGAATTCAAAGTTAAAGAAGGTGTTTCAGCATCAAGCCCTGAAGCTTCAATTGAAGTTTTAGAAAGTCAAAAAATTGCTCTTGAATCACAATTCAGAGCTAAAAATGAACGTGTAAATACAATTGCTGCCGAAATCAATTCAACTTTAGCTCTTAAAAATGATTATGAAGCTACACGTCGTAAATTAACAGATGCTTTCTCAGCTAAAATTGGTGAAAGAGAAAGATCAAAAACTTTACTTGAACAAAGTAGAGAAAGACTTGCTTCTCAATACAAAATGACATTTGAAGCAGCTGAAAAAGTTCATCACTTAGAAATGAATCGTGATCAAGCTGAAGAAATTGTTCGTCAATTAAGAGAAGAAATTGAAGGCTTAGGTAACGTTAACTTAGAAGCTCTTGAACAATTAGTTGAAGAAGAAAAACGTTACAATGAATATGCCGAAGGTGAAAGAGAATTAAGTGCTGCAAAAGAAACACTTGAAAGCGCTATTGCAGACATGGATAAAATCATTATCACTCGTCTAACTAACATTATTAATGATGTTAATGATGAATTTAACAATGTCTTTAGAACAATGTTCGGTGGTGGTACTGCAAAATTATTTTTCAGCAACCCTAAAGATATTTTAGAATCAGGTGTTGAAATCGAAGCTCAACCTCCTGGAAAAAATATTAAAAACCTTAAATTATTCTCAGGCGGTGAAAAATCACTTATCGCTATCTCATTATTATTTGGTATTCTTAAAGCTCGTCCATTACCTCTTTGTATCCTTGACGAAGTTGAAGCTGCACTTGACGAAGCTAATGTTGTTCGTTATGCAGAATACCTTCAACAACTTAAAGAAAAAACTCAATTCTTGGTTATTACACACCGTCATGGAACAATGTCAAGAGTTGACACATTATTTGGTGCAACAATGCAAAACCGTGGTGTTACAAGCTTCTTCAGCATTCAATTAGCAGATGCTAAAAAACTTGTTGCAGACGAACAAAAAGAAGAATTAGAACCTTCAAACAAAAACAAATAATAATCAAATAATTATTGTGCTTAATCATAGGCACAATTTTTATATATTTGCCCAATCAATCTATAAAAAAGCTTTATTAGTAAAATCCATCAATTTTAAATGAAAAATTGTTGAGAAAAATCTCACAAATTTAATTATTGAAAATAATTATAAAATATTAAAATTTATATTAATAAATATAGCGAATAATCATTTATAATTAGAGTACTAAAATTGAAAGGCCAAGAATGAGAAAATATCAACCTATTCAAAATTCAGCAAGTATCGAAATTGTTCAAAATAACCACGACTACAAATTCAATAGTGTAAGTAGTCGTGTTTATCGTGATCCAAAAAATCAAATATCACCTCGTGTTTATCGCGTCATCCGTGCTGAACAAATGCTTAAGATTTTAATCCTTTCTATTTCATTTGTAATTATGGCTGCTTCAATTATTCTCTTCACATTAGTCTATGCTAAAGTTGGTATCTTCAACAAAGAACAAAGATTAGTTGGCTACCTTGTACTTTTTGGATCAAGTGCCTTTATCTCAATGGCAATTGGTTTTAAAAATCTGATTGAAAATATTCAATGATCTCACACAGTTCAAAGATATCGTGATGCAGTAAGTAATGGTGATTACACTTCAAGTAGTACTTTTCATATTGCTTATCGTAAGATAGTACTTAAAGATGTTAATTTAACTTGAATGCTTGTTTTTGTCTTAACATATCTAGGCATTATTACAGCAATAGTTTATGGACTTTATATGTCAAATCGTTGATATTATGAAACTGATACATTAAAAATCAATTTTGAATGAGCTAAATGACTTGATAGAGGTTTTGGCAACACAATTCTATTCTGTATTATTAGTGTTATTATTATGGCTTCTTCAATAGCGGCGTATATTTTAATAAGATTATTTGATAAAAAACGTTTAGCTGACATTAGTGATTTTCTCGGTGAACGTTCTGTTGAAATTCATGAACAAGTTGAGCAAAGCAAAAAAGATCGTAACAAAATGTGACTTAGAATTTATCTAGTAGTAGTTGCTTTAACAATTCTTTTACCTCTTGCTTTAGCTCTAGTTGCTCTTTGAAGATTTATTGTTAAACGTCGTAAAAAGGTTGTAGCTTAAAAAAATTATAAGGTTTTAAAAAGCCTTATTTTTTATTAAATAATTCTATTATTTACTTGTTTTATATACATTTTAGTCAAAATTATTTTTATTTTTTTGTTTTTATTTTCAAATTTTTGCTTATACAATTTTTATATGGAGGCATTAAATGGAAAACACAAAAAGAACAAAATTAACTAAAACATCATGAATTCTATTTGGTTTAGCAATTTCATGTTTAGTTATCTTTGGTTTAATAGTAAAATCAGCTGTTGACTTGCATCAAATTATCGTAAAAAACACAAAATCTAGTTTTAATGAATACGAAGCAATATATCATTCTGGATTAAATTATGGATTCTTCTTATGATTTAAAAATTTTGATGTGATTAAAGGTATATTTGAACATGATAGCAATAATGTAAAAATTATTTATGTTGTTTCATTATTAGCACATATAATCATTCATATTACAATGATTGCTATTCTTGTTTATGCAATTAAAGCATTTGTAAAATCAATAGCTTCGAAAAATGTAATTAGCATTATTTTAAATATTTTGGTATTTGCGGCAGTTGTTTTAACAATTATTTGTTATGTTGGCTGAATTATTGCGAATATTTGAAGTGTAACAGGACCAAGATCATTAGATGATAAATCATATGCTAACGTTCACGTTGCATTTGCATTCTTTTTATTTGTAACATTTGCAGTAACATTAGTTTCAACATTCTTACATTTATTCTTAAAAAGTGCAAATCAACCAGCAACCATTGAACATAGAACAAAAGAATAATTAAAATAAGTGGATTAATTCCACTTTTTATTTTTCCTTATATAATTAAAATATGAAATTATTATTAGCCGGAACTCCTGCTTTTGCAGTTGAAATATTTGAAAAATTAATCAACAACTTTGAAGTTGTTGCAATTGTTTCGCAACCTGATCGCCCAAGTGTCAGAGGTCATAAATTAGCTCCAACGCCAACAAAATTATTAGCTCAAAAATATAACATTAAATGTTTTCAACCAGAAAAAATATCACAAATAAAAGATGAATTACAAACTTTAAATTATGACTATTTAATTACCTGTGCCTTTGGTCAATATATTCCTGAAAGTGTTTTAAATATTGCTAAAAAATTAAGTCTAAATATTCATGGTTCTTTACTTCCAAAATATCGTGGAGCAGCACCAATTCAATATTCACTTTTAAATAATGATCAAGAAACTGGTATTAGTCTAATGGAAATGATTAAACAAATGGATGCAGGTGATGTTTTTGTCCAAAAAGCCATTAAAATAGATGAATATGACACAGCAAGTACTTTATTTAATAAGCTTTCAAAGCTTAGTGCAGATAACATTGTGCAATGATTAAATGATTTAGATCAAAACAAACTTAAAAGAATTAAACAAGATGAAAGTAAAGTAACTTTAAGTCCCAAATTAGAAAAAGAAAAAGCTCTTTTAAATGAGTCCTTAACCATGCAAGAAGCAATCAATATTATTAGAGCTTATGAGATGAATCCTGGTGCTTACACTTTTATTGATAATAAAAGAATTAAGATCTTTTTTGCAACCAAAAAAGAAATTAAAAATGTACCTAAATTAAAATTTAAAGATGGTTATTTATTTGCCACTGATTATCAATATGAATCTAAAAAACGAGTTAAGCTGGCATAGCTTAACTTTTTGTTTTTAATAACTATAAAAACTTATATAATTTTTATGTATTGAACACAAAAATAATTATATAGAAGGAGAAAAAATGGCTAATTTATACAATCGTGAAAACAGTCGTGCTATTAATGAAAAAGGCTATGAACCACGTTCAATGAGTACAGAAGTACCAGTTAAAGTAAACTTTTTTGGAAAATTTATTTGATACATATCATTTATTTTCTTAATTCCAATTTTTATTCATATTTCTTGAGTAAATTATTTTAGAAGACAACAAATGAAAATAAGTAGCGATGCTTCATTAATTGATACTCAATTGGCTAAAAGAGCAGGAACAATTCTTAAGTTAGTTGAATCAGTAAGTTCACACATGAAATTCGAAAAAGATGTTATGACACAAGTTGCAGCATACCGTTCAGCAGTTGCTACAATTCGAGAACAATCAGGAAATACTTCAGCAGATGCTATGGCAGTACGTCAAAACTTTGAAAGTCAAACAGAATCATTCTTAACAAGATTTATGGCTCAATTCGAAAAATATCCAGAACTTAAGAGTGCTGAATTAGTTAAAGGTTTAAATGATGAAATCGTTGAATGTGAAAACAACATTGCTTCAGCTAGAAGAATTTACAATACTTCAGCCACAACATTTAACCAAGAAATCTTTACATATCCAAAAAGTGTTGTTGCTTCAAGTATGAGATTAACAACAATTCTATTATTCCAAGCTAAAGAAGCTGATAGACAAGATGTTAGTGTGAAATTGTATTAATTAAAAAGTTGATAAGGGCTTAATTGCTCTTATTTTTTATTTAACATTTATTTTGCATCATCAAAGCAAAATAAAAAAGCTCCCTTACTGAGAACTTCTTATTATTAATAATATCCAACAAAGCATAGTCTAATGCTACGAGGTTTAATATCTAATAAACCTAAGCAGCGAGATTCTAATTCTTGAGTTAAATTTTCAATAACTTGTTGGAGACCACTACCTTTTTTAATTTTAATATCAATTACAAAAGCAACATTTGTTTGTTCTTTATCAAATGAAATTCTTGCTTCATTAGCTAATTTAACATTTTTAACTTCTTCAAAGCATTGATCAATCAATTGACTAAAAACGTTTTCTGTAATTGAATAAGAAAGATTTAAACCACAATTTGTTGTAACTAAATTCATTATTATTTTCCTTTACCATTATATTTGCCAGTGTCAGTTGAAATAACAATTAAATCACCTTCTTTAATAAACATAGGTGTTTCTAATTCATAACCTGTTTCAACTTTAACTTTCTTTTGAGGATTTGTTGTTGTATTGCCTTTAACTGCATCAGGTGCTTCAATAACTTCTAAAGTAACTGTATCATCAATTTCAATGTCCAAAATTTCATCTTTATACATACGCACCTTAACTGTTGATCCTTCTTTAATGAAGTTCATTTCTCATTCAACATGACTAAGAGGTACTTCAATTTGTTCATAGGTTTCATTGTCCATTAAGATAATGTTGTTACCATCTGTATATAAGTAATTCATTGGACGTTTGTCAATGTGAGCTTTAGAAACCATAACACCACCTGTGTATGATTTAATAGTAATTGAACCTGTTCTTAAGTTTTTGACTTTAGCTTTAACGTTAGCTTGTCCACGACCTTGTTTTGAGTGTTGAGCTTCTAATACAACAAAAATTTCGCCTTCATCTTCAAATGTAATTCCTGGCTTGAATGTGTTAACATTAATCATAAATTCTCCTTTTTCATTTAGTTTTAAAATATGTATCAAAATTATACTAGAAAGCTTTATTTTTCTAAGAAAAAGAATATAAAAAAGCTTGCACTTGCAAGCTTAGTTATTATTTAGATCTAACTGCATAGACAATTGTACAAATAAGGAATATTGTTGCTAAAACTCAAGTGAATATTGTTGAAATAATACCAAACACTTTATAGCCATCATTATTAATGTTAGCTCCTTCTGTTGAACAAATTGTGTATGATAATGAAACAATTGATGCAGCTAAAAGCAAGAATAAGAAAACAATTAATAATATTCCCAATTTACCATTGTATCCTGGTTTATTGTAAACAAATGCAAAGAATAATAATACTATTTGTGTAACTAAAGTAAATCCAACTGCACCATAGATGCCTATTCTAAGCGAAGCTCCATTTATATTAATTGCTTCAATCATTCCTAAAATAAATAGAATGATAATAATTGATGTTTGCAATAAAGCAACGGCAACAAAAGCTGTAGATTGTTTTTTCATTACAAGCTCCCTTCTCAAAAAAATTATATTTAAATTATACTTTATTATTAAATTATTTAACATTTTTTAATAAAAATTAAATTTAAAAACAGACCAATAAGCCTGTTTTATAGATATTTAAGTAAAAATTATTTTCTTTTTGATTTGTAAACTAAAAGTTTTGGATTAGGTCTATAAACACGTCCTTCTTTAGCTTGTTTTTTACCATTTAAAAGTACAGCATCAGCACTAAAACTTGAAACTAATTTAAAGATACTTTGACCTACACCATAACTATCTACCGGTGTATTTGCTGCTTCAAATTTTCTAATTTTTTCAGCATTAAATCCTGAACTTACGACAATTTTAACATCCTTAGCACCAGCTTGATCTAATGCCTTTCTCAAGTTTTTAACTTGTTCAATATTTACACCATAATGTTCTGGATTTTCAGGTTCATTATCAAACATATGGTCAACCATATTTTTAGAAGTATCAATTCTAACACCTCAAAGTTTTTTGCCTAATACTTTATATGATTCTAATGCTTGAGTAATAACATTATTGTGGTAGTCAACTAAAGAAATGATTTTATTTTTAGGGAATAATTCGCCATAAGCTTGCATAGCTTTAGCTGTATCACCATCAAAGTTTTGAATTAAAATGTGAGGTACTGATCCAAAGGTTAATTCATAATTATGAATATTTTGAGCATCAGTTGAAACTGATTTAATTCCAGCTAAAGCAACAGCTCTTCCGTCTATTTCTTGCATTAAATAGTGATCAGCTCGATCTCCCATAAAAATTACATTTTTGCCTTTAGCAGCTTGGACACAATCATAAGCATTTGAAGCAATTGAGCTTGAACGAGCTAAAATTCCATCAATCATTCCTTCGAATTTACCGAAGTCTTGATAATGACCTTCTAATTCTAAAGCTACTTCTAAATTATTAATAATTGTGCCATCAGGTAAATATCTAATAATGTATTTAGAAGTATCAGTATTCTTTTCTAATAAATCTAATACTTCTTGCATACCAGCTAGCATGCTATTATCACGGCGTTGGAAAAATTGTAAAACAATTACATTATTTTTATTATATTTTGCTAATATCTTTTCAGTTTTGTAAAAATAACTAGCAATGTATTTATCCATTTTTTTGCTTGTCATTTGGACCATCCTTATTATTTTTTAGTTATTTAATTATAAATTAAAGTTAAGAAATAATGCAGTAATTTCTGTGATTACTTACTAAAAAATTTAATTAAGTTTTTATTTTTTAGTTTTATAAACTAATATATTTTTAGTAAATTAAACAAAAAGAAAGAACTTTAAAAATAACAAAAAAACCAAGTGAAATCTATGCTCAAAGTTTAAGTATGGAGGATTGATTCTCAATTCTAAGTTGTATTGATAAAAAATATTAGAACAAGAAAAAATATATGAAAGCATAACTCAAAAAGCAACTAATAACTTACCTTCAGACTTAAGCAGTAGTAAAAGAGAATACTATCGAAAATTATTCGTGTATATTTTGAATTAGTTAAAAAGAAAATTAGTTAGTTTTTAATATTATGATCCAGCTTTTAGTAAAGGCTGGTTTTTTATAATAAAAGTTTAAAAAAATATCACAAATGAATGTGATATTAAAATATTTTAAGCAAGTAAATTATGTACTGCATCTCAAGCTCATGATCAACCGCCTTGTTTTTGATCATAGCCTGTTATATTTTTTAATTCTTTTGCTAATAGATTAGTTTTTAGTGTTTCTAATCTTACATTATCTTTTTCAGTTTCTAAGAATTTAATAAATGAGCCAATTAATTGAATTCCTGTTGAAAGTTTAACTAAGCTTGAAGTATCTTTGATTCAGTCAATTAATTCATTATTAATGTAATTGTTAATAGAATCAAATAATGTACCTCATTCAGTATTCTTAACATTTTTAGTTAACAATCTATTGATATTTCTAAGCATATCGAATTGTTTTGAAAAATTATACAATCTCTTGTTATTGTCTTTATTGTCAAAATTAAAGTAATAACTTGATTTTTCTTTTAATGAAATATTTGCTGCATTTTTATCTTTTGTTCATTCTCAAAAATCTTTTAGAACGTTTTTTGCTTCGTCTTTATCTTTATTAGCTAAAGCTATAACATATTTAGAAACAGTTATTGAATACATTTTATTAGCTCAACGGTTAAATGTAGGTTTGTAATTTTTGCCATCTGACAAGTTTGCATCTTCACCTTTAAATGAATTTAAGTTTGAAGCTTTTGGTAAGAATATTTTTGTTGCATTATAAAGAATGTCTAATTTAGTTTTATTTGCAGTTTTTTGTGTATCACTTAAAGTGGCAAAAGTTCTAGCAATTAATTCAAGCATTTTTTCTTGATAGAAATAATGTTCTTTATAAATAACTTGGTTAGCTCCAAAATATTTTTCAGCTAAAGCATTTATTGTTGCAGGAATAATTTCATCAGCTTTAGTTTTTTCATCATTTTCTAATTGATCATAAGAAGCTAAAATTGAATTAAGTGATTGAACAGCTGGATATATATCTTCAATATGTGAATTAGTTTTACTTTCAGCTTCAAGAAGTTTAATTGATTTATTAAATCAACTTGCTTGAGGCTTACTTGAGTTTTTGCCTTTAGCAAAAATACCAGCCATTAAAACTAAAATATTATCTTTGATTTTTGCATCAAGACTTGATGATTTTGTTGCATTGTATGCAGCTATAACATTTTTAGCTTCTGCTTTGTTTGCAGTAAGTAATTTTAGTTCTTTATATTTGCTTGCAACTTCATCAAAATTAACGAAGTCAAATTCTTCTGTAAATTCAAAATTAGATATTTCAAAAGTATATACTGGTGAATTTGAAGTGTCTTTTGTCATTTTTCATTTAATAACTAATTTTTTCTCAGCATCATTTGGTTCTAAAGTTAAATTAATTTTTATTGAAGAATCTAATTGAGGTCTTTTTATTTCGATTTCACTTTCTATTACTGTACTTGGTTTTCTTTTTAGATTTGCTATTTCAAAAGAAACTTTTCCTTTTTCTTCATCTCAATTAATTGTAGGTGTAGCAGTTTCTGCTTTAAAACCTGAAATAGTAATAGTATATGCTTGAGATTTTTTATTATTTTTGTCAATTAATATTAATTTAAATTTAATTTTTCCATCTTCATAATTTTCCAAAGTAATTTCTTTTTTAAAATCAGATGGTAAGTTATTAATTTTAATAAGATTTGTATCTTTAAATTCTGATGCTTTAATATTTGATTTATTATCAACATCAAAAGTTAATTTTGATTTAACTTCATCAAAATTTGTAATTTTTTCTTCTTTTTCATTTTTACAACTAGTAGCAATTATTGGTAAACAAGTTGTAAGAGAACTAAGCGTTAAAATCATTTTAATTTTTTTCATTGTTTCCTTTCTAACTAACTTATTTGTGTTAGTTTTTGAAGTTCTAAAGTATTATCTTTAGTAATTAATCTACCTGTTTTGTTTGAGTTTGTAAAAGCATAAATTATGTGTTGAGTTTTAAGATTCAAAGCACAAGAATTGAATAGCGTTAGTTTTAAATACAATGTATCTTCTGTAACATAATCTGCAAATTTTGAACTTAATGGATTGAAGTAAGATTGCACATCATATTGTATTCATGAAGGCAAATATTGCACACCTTTATTTCAAGTAAAATATTTTTTTAAATTGACTATTTTGCCTGTTTTAAAAGAATTTTGGTCAAAATTTGTAGTTGTTTCATCTAAATTATTAAATGCTTTAAAATTTTTATTGTAAGTTATTTTTGAACCAACTTCATTAATATTAAATTCTTTATTAAGAATCATTTCATTATAAAAATTAGTAATCTTAAATTCACTTTTAATTAATTTATTGATTAATATGTTTTCAGATTCTTTCATTCCAGGTTTATTTGATTCTTTAGATCACTTATTAGCGTTTTCATAATCATTTGAACTCTCAATACTACAACTTATTGCAGTTAAAGGCATGAGAGTGAATGGAGTTAAAGCAAATATAATTTTATGTTTTTTCATAATAACTCCTTTAATTTGTTAATGTAAATCATGAAATATGATTATAATCATTAACTTCTCCTAATCGATTATCAACTCTAATTTTTGATTGACCTAAAACATTATTTAAAGTTACTTCGCTTAAATTGATAACATTTTTTGCACTAAATTTTTTGTTTGTTATTTTACGTGAAGTAATATTTTGGAATGCTTTTGAAAATTCAATTTCATATTGATTTTCATTTAAATCATTTGAAACTAAAACATCTAAAATTGAAGAATTTTGAACTTTCTTAATAATCATTGTAGTAGGGTTTCATAAATTAATTTTTAGATCTAAATCTTCAAGGTAAAGACCATTTTTATAAGCTTTATAGTTTCTTTCAAATTCAGGAATTTCATTGTAATTTATTGAAACTTCATTATCATAACTTCCTAATGAGTTTAGTTGTTCTTTATATTTAATGTTTCCATTTTCATATAAACTAGCAACAAAATAATAATCATTAATTTGGCCTAAGGAATCTTTATTTTGATATTTTAAAGCTATGAAATTTTGATCATTCTTGATAATTTTGATGTTGTTTAAAATATCTAAATAATTTGATTTTTTACTGTCTTCATAGTTTGGAACAATTGCATACATGAAAGTATTATTTTGTTCATGATTAATTGATAAAGAAGCAAAATCACGAACAACTGGAACCATTTTTTTACTATTCATATTTGTAATAATAGGATATTTAGCTTCATGCAAATATTCAACTTTTGCCTTATTATTTCCTAATATGAAATATCCATTTTGTTCATTTAATTTATTTTTTCAAATAAATAAATCTTGTTCCTTTCCATTTATGTTTACTTTTTGGTTACTAAACATATCAGTGTTTTTATCAATGATCATTCTATTTTCAATCGTTGTATTAACTAGCTTATTTTTAATATTTGTGTTTCCAATAACTATTATTATTCCATTAACCATAAAATAAACTTTATCAGTAATTAAGGTATTGTTGTAGTTAATTACTTCTGCCTTAACAAAACCCATTTTGTTTCAAATTATTCCATTATTAAATGATTTATTAGTTTTTGTTGAAACTTGAAATTCAATGTCTCTTTCTTTTTGTTTCAAATCTTCTTTAATAAATTTTTGATACTCATCATAAAGTTCTTTGCCTGTTTTTTTAACTGGTTTACCATTTGCATCAAGAATTGGATTTCCTTCTTTATCTTTGATTTCGACCTCACCTATTTCTTTTCATTTTTCAATATCGACTGGCATATAAGATGGAAAAATATAATCATATATATTATCGTAAGCAGAGGAGATGTATGAAGTTGTGCCAGGAATTTTGAATGTATTAACTGCTTGTCAATATTTGTTCGAATAAGGCGAATAGTTATTATTAGTTGCTAAAAAAGTTGAGCCATCATATTGATAATAAGAATCCATATTTTCTTGAACAGAGGCTTCAGGAAAACCACTAATTCTTCCATGAAGATTAATATTGAACATAAAATCATCATGTTTGTAAACATATCTATCTTGATTTTTTGTAAATACTAAACCATCGTTTTCTTTATGTAAATCAACACCAACTAAAGCATTGTCTGAGCTTTCTGAATGCTCATTTGTTGAGCTTGGTTCTTTTCTTTGATCAAAATAATTATTTTCATAAAATTCTCAATCTTCCTTATTTCTAGGAGGATGTGGTAAATCTGGTAAGTCTTTAATTTCTAATAAAGCATCTATTAATAATGGTCTAACTTTGTGTTCTGATGCTAATTTTTGTAGTTGAGTTTTATTTAAATGAGATATTTGATTTTTAATAAATTCTCTTAATCTACTTTTATATATAGGAGAAGCAGATTTTTCAATAATTGCTAAAGAGCCTAAAATGTTTAAACCTTTTTTGAGATCTGAGTGATCATCACGAACAATACTTCTACCACTAAGACCATCACTTATTGCGCCTTTAAACATAAAAGGCATAATCGAGAGTTCAATAAATTGATAAATTTTTTCAAATCTTTTATCTTTGCCTAAAGCCAAATCTGTATTTTCAAAATATTTGAATATATCTGCAATATTAGTGAATAAAACTTCACCATAACTTCCTACATAAGGTATGTTTGTATGTTGCATATATGATCCATCAACATAAAAACCGTCACCTTTTTTAACAAAATCTCGAAAGATATTGTCATATAAAGAAAGAATACAATCTTCAATTTTTGAAGTGTCTTCATTTAGAATACCTGAAATTAAAATTGGCTTAGCATTATCTACAGCATTAGCCCCTGTTTGAGCTCTTTTTTTAGTAACTGGTTTATAAGCTAGAATAGCTGTTGGTGCTGCCCCACCATAGCGAGGATTTGGCAAAAAGTAATCAACACCAGCTTTTCATTTTTCTATTTTTTCCTTAGGAAAAACGTTATTTAAAACTGCTAATAATTTTGTTAAATCCTTAGGAATACCGATTTCATAAAATCATCAGTTAACATATTGTTGTTGTCCGCTGTAATAATAATTTTTTGCAAAATCATCTAAAACATTCTCAATAATATTTTTTAATTTTGCATTTTGATAAAACTTATTAGTAAATATTCCTTTTGGTTTTATTTGATACGCAGCAGCTAAAAATAGTAATTTTTGAATTGCTACTCTAACTTTTTGAGCATCACTATAGCCTTCATCTACTATTCTTTTTGTTTCAGGATCTTGAACAGGTTGACTTTCTTTTCTATAAATTAATTCTTTAGCCTCTTCTATTGCTTTTAATTCTCGATCAAAAATTTTTTTAGCTTTTACTTCGTTTGAGTCAGTAGCTTTTATTCCTGTTCCATTATTATATGTCCCAGCATAATATAAGTTAGCAAGAGGATGATCCATAAAAAGATTTTCATTATATTTGTTTAAGATAATATCGGTAAATCTAACTGCATTATTTTTATTCTTTTTATCATTATCGCTAAGTTTTGATTCATCTTCTTCGACTAAATATTTAAGATCATTAACAATTAAAATGTTTTTTAATATTTGCTCATAATCACTTTTTGATAAGTTAGAATCTTTTTTAAATTTAGTATCTTGACCTAAAGTTAATTTAATATTTTCTTTTGAGCCTGTGCTTGTTTGAATTACTAAAATATTAATTTCTAATAAATCGCCTTCTGATTTATTGATTACTTTTGCACTATATTGATACTCAAAATTTTTAGGTAATATTTCAAATTCAGGTTCTAAGAAAGAAAGTATTTGATTATATCTATCTTCATTTTCAACATTGTTAATTGCATTGGCTGCAACACTTGCTTTTGTGTTTTCAATAGCAACTTTTCTTTCTTTAAAAATTAAATAGTTTTTTAATTGATTAATTTCGCTAGGTATTCTATTTCCATATTTATCAAAGCCTTCAGATTTTAAATTAGTGCATGAAGAACTTAGTGCAGGCATTATTGCTGCACTCATTGATAATGGCAATATTATTTTCTTTAATTTCATATTTACCTTTCAAGTTCAAAAGATTCATTACTTACATTATTTATTTGTTCTTGATTGCAAGGATTAAAGTCATATTCAAAATAATTTTTTAATGCATATGCTTTAGTTGCAAAATCTAAACATTCTTTTATTTTTTTATTGTTGACATAATAATTTAGAAAAGCTGCCACAAAGGAATCGCCCGACCCAATTGGATAAATTGGTTGATATTTTATTGATTCAGATTCATATATTTTTTTATTAGAAATAGCTAAGGATTTTATATTAGCAATTTGTTGGCTAATAACCTTGTTTGGTGAAATTATCAATTCGATATTTTTGTATTTTTTATCTATTAAACAGGTTAATTTGTCAAAATCTTTTGCACTTATTGAACTATTACTTTTGCAATAATTTTGTTCTGAAATTCAACCAAAAACAATATCAGACAAATTTAAAAATGGATCAATTTCTTTTTTAAAATCAGCATATTTGTTATTTCATAAAGTTGGTCGATAATTGATATCTATAACAATTTTTTTGTTTAATTTTTTAGCTTTTTTTAATATTTCTAAAATATAAGAATTTAATTTTTTATTAATCGAAATTGTTATTCCGCTGAGATAAATATAATCAATATTCGCTAGCAATTTGTCATTAAAATTTTGAAAATCTTTGATTAATTTATAGCATGAATTATCACGATCATAAATTACTTTGCTGCTAATAAATTCATTGCCTTTGATAACATTATAGAGACCAATTCTTTGATTTTCATAAATCATAAAATTTTGTTTAATATTGTATTTATTCAAGTGGTTTAAAATGTCTTGATAATAAAAACTTTCTTTATTTAAAACACTTAAATATTCAACATCATTGCCTAATATTGATAAACTAGTTGCTACATTTAAAGCGTCTCCGCCAACATAATATTTAATTATGCTTTGACTGTTGTAATAATCTTTTTGATGTCTTATTAAAGTTTCGCCGATACATAATATTTTAGCCATTTACTATTTTTAAATATTTCTTAATACTTTCAAGTTTTTCTTTTTCACTTTGTCCAGCTAACAAGTTAGAGCCAACACTTATTGCTTTAGCTCCTGATTTTAGTCAAGCTGCTGCATTATCCAAATTTACTCCTCCACTTGGCATCAATTCCAAAAATGGAAAAGGTTTAAGTAGACCGCTTATAAAATTTGGACCAACAATTTCACTTGGAAAAACTTTTAGTAATTTACTACCTTGTCTATAAGCACTTATTGCTTCTGTTGGCGTCATAACACCAGCTAAATAAGGTATCTCTGATATTTGCGAAACTTCGTTGACTGAATCACTAAAGTGTGGACTAACTAAAAATTTAGCTCCACTTTTTACTGATTTATAGGCATCTTCATGACTTACAACTGTCCCAGCTCCAATTAAGACTTTTGATTTAGAAAATTCTTTAATAAGCTTCAAAGCTTCAGGTGTGGTTAAAGTAATTTCTATTATTTTAATTCCACCTTTTATGCATGTTTCAATAGCTTTTTTTGCTTCTTCATAAGAGTTATATCTTATTACGGCAATTAGTTTTTCTTTTTTAATTAAATCTAAAGCACTTAACGACATAAGAAACCACCATCAACAGGAATTATTGCTCCTGAGATGTAGTCACTTGCTTTAGAACACAAGAATACAACAGCACCGGCAATTTCTTCTGGTTTTGCTCAATGACCTGCAGGAATTCTTTCTAAAATTGATTGATTTCTTTTAGCGTCATCTCTTATTGCTTGTGTATTTGCTGTTTCTACATAACCTGGAGCAATTGCATTAACTTGAATGTTATATTTTGCAAGCTCAGTTGTAAAAGCTTTTGTTAATCCTGCAACTGCATGTTTAGAAGCTGTATAAGCTGGAACTAATATTCCACCTTGGTATGAAAGCATTGATGCAATATTTATAATTTTTCCATAGCCTTGCTTTTTCATTATTTGAGCTACTTTTTGACTTAAGAATCAAACAGCATTCATATTTATATCAATAACTTTATTTCAAGATTTTTCACTAAATTCCAATATTGGTTCACGAATTATAGTGCCAGCATTGTTTACTAGAGCATCAATATGTTTGAATTTTTTAATAGCTTCTTCTATTAATTTATTTCTATCTGCTTCTTTAGTTAAGTCACCTTGAACAAGCAATAATTCTGTTTTGTTTTTAGCACAAAAGTTTTCTATTTCTTTTGTATTTGTGTCAAAATGACTAATAACTAATTTGGCGCCACAATTTGATAAAGCTTTAGCATAAGCTAAACCTAATCCCATGTTTGCACCTGTAATAATAACAACTTTGTCCTTAACTGAAAAATAGTCTTTATTAAATTTAAAATCCATGATAGTCTCCCATTATTTTTGTTTTCTTTGTTCAATCTTTTTTGCAATATCCTTGTCAAAGAAACCAAGTATTGCACTTTTGTTAACTTTGATAATTACATTATTTTCTTCATTTATTCTCATATTAAAAGTTTCGTCGCCACTAGAATTTACATATGTTCCATAAATTCCATTTTGAAGTAAAACTTCATGACCACTTTTAATATTCTTAACTAGTTCTTTATGTTCCCTTGCTATTTTTTCATCTCTTTTCTTTTTTAAAATAGGCAAAATAACTGTTACAACTATTATTTGTAGAATAAATAAACCTAGTAAAATAAATAAAACAATTTTAACTGCTAAATCCATAATTAAGCTCCTGTGATCATAATGTATTTATCTAAATTTTTTTTCTTTTCACCTATAAAACAGATTATTTCGTCAAATGATTTGAATTTTATTAGTATAACTTTAAAAGCAATATCCATAATCATAGGCATTCCTGCACCAGCAATAACTATTGCATTTTTCTTTTTAGTTTTTTCAATAGTTTCAACCGCTAGACGATGCGGTGATCCGCCTGGTAAATCCGCAAAAATGATTATATTTTCACATTTTTCTAAATATTTTTCTAAATCATTTTTAAGTTCATCTATTGAATGATCATTATCTATATATTTATAATCAATGTCTTCTTCAATACCACTAACAAATTTAAGACCTTCAACAACAACTCGGGGAAATTGTGAATGTCCTATTACCAAAATTTTTGTTTCCATTAAACACCTAAAATTCCAAATACTCCAGCAGTAACACCAACTAAAATAGTTACTACAATAACTTTATATGGACTTCATTTATATTTAGTTACCATAAAGTAAATAAAGATAACTCATATTCCTGAAGCAAATAGTGGCATAATGTTGTCTAAAATATTTTGAATTGAAATAACTTGTTCTTGAAATCCTGATGCACCTGCATCAACACGTTGTGAAAATTGTAAAGTAAATTTAACTTTTGTTAATCTTAATGCAAGAGCTGAAATAATTGTTACCCCAAGCATGCTAGCAATTTTAATTATGCTTTGCATGTGTTTAGATAATTTAGCTATTGCAACTTCACCTAGTTTGTATCCTAAAATACCTAAAGTTAATCTGATTGTTATTAATGTGATGTTCATTCCTACTATAAAGATAATAGGTCCTAGTATATTTCCGCTTTGAGCAAAACCAATTGCTATAACAGAAAATAAAGGATAAATTGCATATTGTGTTAATGAATCCCCAATACCACTCAAAGGTCCCATCAATGACATTTTTATAGTTCTTGCATCTGCTCAACTTGTCCCATTGTTTAAAAGTTGAATGTGAATTGAAGTTATAAGCGGAATACATTGAGGGTTAGTATTATAGAATTCTATATTATTTAGTAAAGCATCTTTGAATTGTTGAGTTCCATAACCATAAATTTTCTTTAAAGCAGGATAAATTATGTTGGCATAGCCTAAACCTTGAAAGTTAGCATAGTTAAAGCCTGATTGAAGAAAATAACTTCTTAAAGCAACAATAATGTAAGTTCAAATTGAAAGCTTTTTAGTTTGAGCTTGATTAACTTGCACAAAATCTTTGTTATTAGATTCCATCTTGTTGACCTCCCTTGTTATTTTCATTATTACTGCTTGTGTTACTTATGTTTCGAGCTACTCCAGCTGCTTCTTTAATACCTGCTAATTTTTTTATTGATATTATGATCAAGACAAAAGCCATGGCAGTAAGAGCAAGAGCTAATACCGAGAATGCTTGACCTGTGATTTTTGAAATAACTTCAAATACCAAAGCTAAAAAGTAACCTAATAAAGCAAAACCAATATATTCTTTTTTGAGCATAACTTTTAATATTAAAGCAAAACCTAAAGCAGGAAGCATACCACCAGCAACTCTTAATCCGGTTCTTAATCAATCTGGAATACTGCTTGAGAATCTAGCTATTCCATTAGCTGAAACACCAACTAATAAACCAAATCCAAATGTAATGATCATCAAGACTAAAATAGTTACATGAGATAAGAATTTAAAAGTTTTAAATTTGCCTTTTGTAATTTGTTTTTTGGCTATTTCACTTATCGGTGACATTAATGTGAATAATAATGTTGTTAATAATTGCATTAAGATTCCCACTGGAATTGAATATCCAATATAAATACCAGCATCCCCAATTGAAATAGGTTGTGCGCTTCCGTGTTTTTCAACAATTGCAACAACTGTGGCAAAAATACCTGGTGCAATTGGATCTGGCGGTCTAACACCACCTTGTGAAATACCAAAGCCTAATCAAACAGTTTGACCAGCAGCTCCAACAATAACAGCGGTTTGAATATCCCCTAAAATTATTCCAACACCTAAAGCATAAACTATTGGTGTTGCTGTATAGGTCCCCATCATAGTACCTGTTATTGCTACCGCGGCTCAAACTCCGATAAAGATAGCTTGAATAATTGAAATTTCCATTTTGTCCTACCTAACTAATTAATTTATTTTGGTCAACTAAACCTTTAGTTACACCAGGAAGGCTTGCAGTATTAAACTTAATTCCTAAATCAATCATTTCTTTAATTTTTGCTTTTTCATCTTTACTTAGATTAACTGAAGGTGTAATTCTTACACGATCTTCTCTTGTATGAACATTACCAATATTTATTTCTTCAATTGGTAATTTTCCTAAAGCTAATTTATAAACATCATCGATACTTTTAACAACAATGTAAATTAATTGTCAATCAGCAGCTTTAGGTCAAATTTCTATTAATTTATCAACTGAATAAAAGCTACATCTAACCCCTTCTGGTACAGTAACTTTCATTAATTGTTGTTGAGTTTCCGAAACTGCTGCTTCATCGTTAGCAACAATAACTGAGTTTGATCCATTTACTTGCATTCAAATAGATGCTTGTCCATGCATCAATCTTTCATCAACTCTACATTGAACAATTTTTGCCATAAAATCTCCCTTTTATCAATAAGGATTTCAATCCTTTTTATATAGTCTCATTAGTGCTTCAAAGTAATAATAATCACCTCAAATATTTCCTTCATCAACACCTTTTTTTGAATGTCATGAATAAACTCCATGCAATAAAATTGGTGTTCCAGGTTCAATTTTTTTATTGTGATATTTATTAATTAAATTTCTTAAAATTAAATGAGCTGATTTTTCGTATAAATCTGTTTTATAGTCTTTTTGAGTAATTTTAAGCATTTCTAAAATACCACAAACTGCTATAGCACTAGCTGATGAGTCGCGTGATTGATCTGCCTTTTCATTAAAAATTAAATCTCAGTAACAAACATAATCATCTTGAGGCAAATTATTTAAAAATTGATTTAACACTTTTTGATAAATTTGATAAGCGTTTTTATCTATTTTTGAATTATTTTTTGCATATTTTAATGTAAGTGGAATTCCATATATACCTCACGCTTGTCCTCTTGCTCAGCAAGAGTCATCACTATAACCTTGTCTAGTTTTACCACATAAAGGTTTGTTTGTTTTAGCATCAAAAAAGTATGTATGATATGTTGTTCCGTCTTCTCTTATAACAGTATGCAAAGAAGTATTAAAATGATTTAATGCTTTATCGAAATAATTTTTTCTATCATAATCAGAAGCTCAATATAATAAAGGAATATTTAATAAGCAGTCAATAATTAAACGATAATTATCATTTGCCCCAATATTTCCTCAAGCTTGTATAAATTTGCCTTTTTCTTGATATCTACTTATAAGATTATCTGCAGCTAAAAGAGCAGCCTCTTTTGCTTCTTGATTTTTAGTTAATTTATATGCTGCAACACAACTTGGTGAATACAAGAATCCCATGTCATGATGATCAACCAATATTTTTTCTTTAATTCTTTTTTTGTATCATTTGACATGCTCAAGTGCTAATTCTTTATATTTATTATTATTAGTGTATTCATAAGCTAATCAAAGAATTCCTGTTCAAAATCCATCTGTTCATTCACTAGAATAAATTTTTTGATATTTATTATTGAATGTGTTGGCAATCATAAATTCTTTGCCAAAATAATCAATATTTTGATCAACTTGCTTGATTATTAAATCAAGAGCTTTTTTAATTTCTTCTTTAGTTAATAGTTTTGTATCATTGAATTCTTTTTCATAGATTAATGAATTATTTAGATTTCTAAACACTATTTTAGATCTATTGTTTTAACACCTTGCATATCTGTATAGTCAAGATTTTCTCCACCCATTGCTCAAATAAAAGCATAGTTACTTGTTCCTACTCCTGAGTGAATACTTCAAGGAGCCGAAATGACAAATCCTTCATTTTTAACAACTAAGTGTTTAGTTTCTTGAGGTTTGCCCATTAAGTGAATTACTCTTTGACCTTCTGCTACATCTATATATAAGTAGCATTCTGTTCTTCTTTCATGTGTATGACATGGCATTGTGTTTCACATATTGTTAGGTTCTAAAATTGTAAGCCCCATTAATAGTGAATTTGTTTGACATACTTTTGGATGAAAATATTGGTAAATTGTTCTAACATTACTTTCAGCTGGTGTTCCTAATTTATTTGGAATTGCATCTTTAATATTTACTTTTCTAACTGGTAGTGGTTTAAGGCCTTGAGTTGAAAAGAAATAAAATTTTGCAGGTTTTTTACTATCAGCTGATTTAAAAATAATTTTTTTGTTACCTACAGGTAAATATAAACCATCTTTATTTTCTAGTTTTTCAATTCCATTGTCAAATTCAATATAACCAGTATTGCCAATGTTTATAATTCCTATTTCTCTTCTTTCACAGAAATATGGTGCAGCAATTTCTTTTGCTACTTCATCTAAATTTAAACCTTTTGATGTAGGCGTTGCACCACCAACAATTATTCTGTCATAGTGAAGATATTGAACATTAAGCTTTCCGCTTTCAAATAAATCTTCAATTAAGAAATTACTTCTCAGTTCTTCTGTTGTCATTCTTGATGTTTCATTTGCTGAAACTGCATATGTTGTTTTAAATCTCATAATATCTCCTTAAATTCCGTCTTCATAAGTTTCTTGTTCAGAAACAACTTCTTCTTTTTTCTTAAAGCTAATAGCCTCTTTAAGTTTTTGGTTATCTTCTTGTATTTTTTTCTTGTTGTCTTCTAAATCAGCAATAACCAATTTCTTTTGAACTTTTGGAACATACGTAACTGTTAAAAGCACAATTATGATTAATGCAATAAAAGTGCAAATATAGTTAATGATATTTAAACTTAAAGTGCTTCCAACAACTATAAAAGCAATAGCTGCATAAGCTTTATTTTTATTACCACTTTTAGCTATAGCGAATTCTCACAAAACTCATCCGATTGCAAAAATAGCTAATGAAAGTCAAGCAAAATTACGGTTGTAATTATTACTTAATCTATCTAAAAGTATTTTTTGACTATGATTTTCAAATTGACCTGTTTTTAGAAAATAAATTCCAATTAGGCTACCAGCTAAGAAAATAACAATAGTCATTTTTAAGTATTTAACTAATTTTTCTTTCACTTGCCCTCCTCAACTTTATTCTATCAATATATATATTGACCTCTTTTTTCTAGGAATTTAATTTCAGTAATGAAATATAAAAAGTCAAAAAATGCAAAAAAATATGAAAAAAACCGAATTTTTTTCACTATTTTTGAATTTTTTATTCACTAATTACTTATTTTTATTGTCTATTAAGGTTTTGGCGTAGATATAAATTATATCTATGAGCATAAATAAAGACAATTTTGACACAATATCATAATTAAAGTTTTTTTGTGCAGGAATATAATCATAAATTATTGGTGAGGTGCAATTTGCATAAGAAACATTTTCGTTTCTTGTCAATATTTGAAAATTAAAATTGCTTTTATCTAGTATTTCTGCAGCTTCTTTAACTTCATGATTTTTAAATGATTTAGAAATAATGATATAAAAAACATCATCTTTATTTGATTCATTGTATGCATCCTTAAAATCATGGATCGAATTTATACATACAGAAATTATTCCAATTCTTGTTAATTGCTTGGCTAAATAAGAACCTATAATTCCACTAGTACCTATTCCAAAAATAATTAACTTTTTGTATTTGATTAAATTATTAACAAGTTTTTCAATTTGAATAGTTTCTATTGTATTAAAACCTGCTTTTGAAATATTTTGATATTGTTGAAAAACTTTTAAAATACAATCTTTTGCATCTTTTATTTCATCAATTTTATAGGTTTCGTTTGGTAAAAATTGCTCCACTTTACGTGCAACATAAATTTGCAATTCACGATATGATTCAAAACCTAAAAATTTTGTAAATCTAGATAATGAAGATTGAGATACATAAATCTTTTCTGTAATTTGATGTTGAGAGCAAGCTAAAAATTCATGCGGATTTTCTTCAATTCATTTAATTAAATAAGAATATGTATCTTTATAATTTTCTACTAATTTTTTGTCAAATATCTTTATTCTTTTCATAATTTTATTTTATCAAATTAAAATAATCCAAAATCTAAATTTTTGTTTTTTAAATTTTGATTATTTATGTATTTTTCTAAAAAATATTTTGCAATTTATTTAAAATTTATATAAAAAGAGAGGTAAATTATGAAAAAACTATTTAATATTATAACTTCAGATGACATTAATGATGAAGTTGGTTGCGACATCATGGAAGAATATGAATTAGAAATGTATGAAGAAGTTAGAAATTATATAAAACGCGAAATAGGCAACAAAAAAACATCTAAAGTAGTGGCTTATCAACTTTGTGATTCAAAAGGTAAAAGTATTTGATATCTTAATTGAGCAAATAGTTTAACTATCAGAGAAGACTTTATTGAATTTCTAAATAATGAAAAAACTTTAAAAGCTGATTTAGGAAGAAAAAACTTTCAAATAGATATTCCACGTGTTAATGTAATTAGTGACAAGGATGTTGAAATTCATTTAATTCCAGAATGAACAGAACAATTATTTTTAGATTACACTTTTTATGAAGAAGATTTAAAAGAATTTGGTTCTTGATATTATGATCAACACAAAAAAAGTGAAACTAAATTTAATAGTGGACAAATTGCTAATTCAGAAATAAAAAAGCTTTTAAATTCTTACTTGAAATTAGAAGAAAACACATTAGACAAAATTGAATATAGTCATATAAAATGAGCAGTTCTTAATAAATTTGATAGTAATAAAGAAGCTAAATGTAATGAATTTAATACTGAATTCTTCATCAAAAACTTTAAAAAGTATTACACTCAAACAATTAATTGTATGAAAGAAATTAAACCTAAGGAATTATTCGACAAAGTTAAAGAAGCAATTAAAAATAAAGAAGTAGGTGACAAAAGTGACTATAGATATAAACTAAAAGGTAATTTAGCAAATATTAAATATGCCAGATTATATAAAGATTTAATGGATATAAATAATATGATTCTTGCTAATTTATGTGATTTAGTTAGAAATGAAGATATATCTAAAAGTTCTTTAGGTGGTAAACCTTGACATGATATGTTGTTTTATCTTAGTGAATTTACTGATGAGTCATTATTAATTTACTTTGTTTATGGCAATCCTTTTTATCGAGATTTATGATACAAATATGACCAAATTAATTATTTAGTTGACAATAATTTCAAATTTGATGATTATTCAAATGTTGAAATTAGAATGGACTGAATAATAGTTACCGGAATTATAAATTTAACTATTTTAAATTTCTTATTTTCAAGCCATTGACTAGTACCTAAAAAGGAAATTAGAGAACCTTTAGAAGACATAAATAATCAAATGTATTTAGATACTATTTAATATTTGATTTTTTACTAAAAAACCTATAAAACAGGTCTTTTAAATAAATTGAAACATAAAAAAAGATTACTCTTCATAGTAGTAAGAATAATCAATCCCCTTCATAAATAATTCGCGATCATTAATCTTATCGGTTAATGATTTTTTAATTAAATTTTTAATTTTTGTATCATCATAAGGGCTCTCTTGCATAGCTTGTAAATAATCAAATTTATTTATTAAACTTCAATCAACAACTTTTTGTAAATTCTTTTTTAGCATTAAGTCTAATCAAATTCTAGTACTTCGTCCATTGCCTTCTAGAAATGGATGCGCTATATTCATTTCAATATATTTATCTATTATTTGCTCCAAATTACTTTCGGGCATATTTTCAATATTTTTAAGTGTTTCATTTAAATATGTAGAATTAGCAAATCTGAAGCCACCTTTTGAAATATCTTTTTTTCTAATTTGACCAGCAAAAGAATAAAGACCACCAAATAAATAACCATGAATTTGCATTAAACTTTTAGTGGTGCCTATTTCTAATTTATCTTCTATTATTAAGTCAAATAAGTTATAAGCCTTTATTTTACTTTTTTGATCTATTGAATTTTTCATATATTTATTTTATCTTTTTTTAAATTGAATAAGAAAAAAATGAACTGGTTAGTGTGGCTAACCATTTGATGTTTTTGTTACTATAAAATAGAAAATTTCAAAAAAATAATTTAAAACAAGTTATTTTATTACAAAATAAAAAGTTTTTTTGTGTTGATAATTTTGTATATTCTCTTTATATTTTAAATGTTTTAATAAAATTATCATTCTAATTTTGTCCTTTAAATGATAAAATTATATTAATAATAATACTTCTTATAATTATATATTATAGGAATTTATTTAAATGAGGTTATTAAGATGAATAAAAAAAATACTATAAATGAAGAAGAAGTAAAATTACGTTTTATAACACCAGCTTTAGAAAGAGCTGGTTGAGATAAAAATTTCATAAATATGGAATATTATATTTCTGCTGGAAAAGTGATTTTCGAAAATGGTGAGGCTAAAAAACTAAAAGCAAAAAGAATTGATTATTTGTTGAATTACAATGGAGATGGTTCACCGCTCGCAATTATTGAAGCAAAAGGTGAAGATCATAAAGAAGGCGACGGATTACTCCAAGCTCAAAATTATGCTAAAAGGTTGGGCGTTCGTTTTGTTTTTACATCAAATGGTAACAATTTTCGATTTTATGATATGAAAACAGGAATAGAGAAAACAATAGGGTTAGATGAATTTTTCACGCCCGATGAATTATTTGAGATGACATATGGTGAAGAAATCAAGGAAAATAAGGCTTTAGAAAAAATAATTTCCACTCCTTATTATTATGGACAAAATTCTCATATTCCTAGATATTATCAAAAAAGAGCCATAAATGATACAGTAGACGCTGTTGCTAAAGGAAAAGATAGAATTTTACTAGTTATGGCCACTGGCACAGGTAAAACATATGTTGCTTTTCAAATAATCTGGAGATTGTGAAAATCTGGTTTAAAAAAGAAAATTTTATATTTAGCTGATAGAAATATTTTGATTGATCAAACTATAATAGGGGATTTTAAACCTTTCAAAAATAGTATGGTTAAAGTTTCAAAAAGAAATATGGACACATCTTATGAAATTTATTTATCTCTATATCAACAATTATCTGAAAATGGCTCCGAAGATTCACTCAAAAAATTAAAAGAAAGCTTTAAACCAGACTTTTTCGATTTAATAATTGTTGATGAATGTCACAGAGGTAGTGCAAGTGAAGATTCTAAATGAAGAGAAATATTAAATTATTTTGATTCTGCTACTAAAATTGGATTAACTGCAACTCCTAAAGAGACTGCTGAAGTATCAAATATAGATTATTTTGGTGAACCAATTTATACATATTCACTTAAAGAAGGTATTGAAGATGGTTATTTAGCTCCTTACAAAGTTGTTAAATTTGGTATAAATACAGATGTTTTTGGCTATAGACCAGAAAAAGATAAAAGAGATAAATATGGTGAAATAGTGGAAGACAATGAATACAATGTAAAGGATTTTGATAAAACTATTGTAATAGAAGAAAGAACAAAGGAGGTAGCTAAAAAAATTACCGATTATTTAAAATCAATTAACAATAGATATGCAAAAACAATTGTATTTTGTGACGACATAGAACATGCTGAGAGAATGAGACAAGCTTTAGTTCACTACAATAGTGATATGATGGCCAAAGATCATAGATATATTGTTCGTATTACTGGTGACAATGAAGAAGGTAAAAAACAATTAGATAATTTCATTGATGATAATGAGCTATATCCAACAATAGTTACAACCAGTGAACTTATGACTACAGGTGTCAATTGTAAATTGTGTCGTGTTATTGCACTTGATAATACTTTTGGTGAAAATGGTATGACTAAATTTAAACAAATAATTGGCCGAGGCACCAGAATTAAAGAATTTGATGATCCTAAAGATAAACATAAAAACAAATTGTATTTCACTATTTTAGACTTTAAAAATGCTACTAAATTATTTGCTGATCCTGATTTTAATGGCCCAGCAATCCAAGAAGAATTTTTTAATCCTGAAATTCTTAGAAATAAAAAAGCAAAACAAGAAACAAAAAAAGAATATGAATTAGTTGATGAGGGATTAGTCTGAAAAGAAAACTCAGAACAAAATAAAAGCAATAGAAGAAAGAAAATATATGTTAATGGTGTAGATGTTGAATTAATCTACAAAAAAGTAAACTATTATGATGATGAAGGAAAATTAATTATTGAACCTATTGAAGATTTTGTAAAAAGAAATGTTTTAAAAAACTATAACACTATTCAAGATTTTGTTAAATATTGAACTAGTAATAAAACAAGATCTACCATAATTCAAGAATTAATGAGCAAAGGCATTTTAATTGAAAACTTAAGAAATATTTATCCAAGAGATTTTGATGATTTCGATTTAATCTGTAGCATTGCATATGGATCAAAATTACTAAAAAGATCTGAAAGAGTAAATAATAAAAAAGTTGTTCAAATAATAGAAAGACAAAATGTTGAAACATGTAGAAAAATTTTACAAATTCTTATAAATAAATATCAAGAAGAAGTCATTGATGAATTAACAGATAACAATAATTTGAGATTAAAAGAATTTGAACAATTTGGCGGTCCTTTAAAAATTGCTAAACTTTTTGGTGGAAAAGAACAATATATTCAGACTGTTAAAGAAATTCAAAAAGCACTTTATATAGTATAAAAAAGGAGAATTGGCAAAATGGCTATTGGAAATTTAATTAAAAGAATTCAAGATATTATGAGAAACGATGCAGGTGTTGATGGCGATGCTCAACGTATTAGTCAAATGACTTGAATGTTTTTTCTTAAAGTATATGATGCAAAAGAAAGAGAATGAGAATTCATAGATAAAGATTATAAAAGCTTAATACCAAATGAACTAAAATGAAGCACATGAGCAACTGATGATCATAGCAACAATGTAATTACAGGCGAAAAGCTATTAGATTTAGTTAATAATAAACTTTTTCCTTTTTTAAAAGGAGAAACTGTTACACTGAGCAATGGCGAACAAGCTTTTTATGGAATTAATGAACATACTATTTTAAAACAAAAAATTGCAAGATTTGTCTTTGAAGATGCACAAAATTATATGAAGGACGGTGTTTTATTAAGACAAGTTATTAATGTAATTAATGAATTAGATTTTGCTGACTATAAAGAAAAACATGAGTTTGGTACTATATATGAAACTATTTTAAAAAGCTTGCAAAGTGCTGGAAATGCAGGTGAATTTTATACACCAAGAGCAGTAACTGATTTTATGGTTAAAATGATTAATCCAAAATTAGGAGAAAAAATTGCAGATTTTGCTTGCGGAACAGGTGGATTCTTAACATCTTCATTGAAGCATTTAGAGGATCAAAAGAAAACAGTTGAAGATGAAAACTTATATGATAATTCAGTCTATGGCATTGAGAAAAAACCATTGCCATATCTTTTATGTATTACTAATATGTTAATTCATGATGTAGATGAACCAAAAATATTTCATGATAATTCTTTAGAAAAAAGAGTACAAGATTATACTGAAGCTGATAAATTCGACATTATCTTAATGAATCCCCCATATGGTGGTTCAGAAAAAGAAGCTGTAAAAAATAATTTTCCAGCTGATTTAAGAAGTAGTGAAACTGCAGATTTATTTATGAACGTTATTATGTATCGTTTAAAGAAAAAAGGACGTTGTGCAGTTATATTGCCTGATGGTTTTTTATTTGGAGCAGATAATGCAAAAGTTGCAATAAAAACTAAATTATTAAAAGAATTTAATTTACACACCATTATTAGAATGCCGCATAGTGTTTTTGCTCCATATACTTCAATAACAACAAATATTTTGTTTTTTGATCACACTCATCCAACTGAAGAAGTTTGATTCTATAGAATGGATATGCCAGAAGGATATAAAAACTTTTCTAAAACGAAACCAATACAATTAGAACATTTTGATCAAGTCATTAAATGATGAGATAATAGAGAAGAAATAATAATTGATGAATTCCCAAAGGCTAAAAAATATTCAAAACAAGAAATTATTAATAGAAATTATGATTTAGATTTATGCCAATTTCCTCATGAAGAAGAAGAAATATTAGAACCAATGGAACTAATCTCTCAATATCGAGAAAAAAGAAAAACTTTAAATGATGAAATAGATAAAATACTAGCAGAAATAACAAGGATTTTAAATGAAGATTAATAGACTTACAGCAGAACAATTGAGAAAATCTATTCTTCAATTGGCTATTCAAGGAAAATTAGTTAAACAAGATCCAAATGATGAGCCTGCTAGCAAACTTATTGAGAGAATTTATCAAGAAAAACAAAAATTAATTAAAGAAGGAAAAATAAAGAAAGATAAACAAGAATCTTTCATTTTTAAAGGTGAGGATAATCATTATTATGAGAAGATAGGCAAAAATATTAAAGATATTACTGAAGAATTGCCTTTTGAAATACCAGAGAATTGAATGTGAGTAAGATTAAAAAATATTTCAATTATCAATGGAGGATTTGCTTTTAAAAGTTCAGAATTTGTGTCAAAGGAAAATGGTATAAGAATATTAAGAATATCTGATTTTGATGAACGTGGTTTAAAAAATAACAATATTGTTTATTATAAATATGAAAGTAAAATGTTTGATTATTTTTTAAATAATAAAAACATTGTTATTTGTATGACAGGTGGAACAGTTGGTAAATCTTTATTAATTAAAGAATTAAAAGAAAAAATTCTTGTAAATCAAAGAGTTGGCAATATAAAAATATTAAATGAAATGTTACCTGATTATGTAGATATTGTTATGAAAAGTGAACTAATATCAAAAATTATCAGAAAAAATAAAAATTCTACAAATGATAATATTTCAATAGAGCTCATAAAATTGTTTTTTATTCCAGTTCCCTCTATTGAAGAACAATTAAAAATTATAGTTAAATATAACAAATTGTTAACACAATTGACATTATATAAAAATATATTCCCTTATATATTCCTACTATATATTCCCGTCAATATCTGGTATTTAAGATTTTTAGTGAACAAAACAATTCACTTTTCAACTTTATTTTATATCAAAATTTTAAATATGTTAAAAAATGTTAAATTTCTTTGAATTTTCACTCAGTTGACTCTTTTCATGCAATTAGTCCTTGAAAGGCCTTAGATCTTAAGAATGAATGCAAATTCTTCAATTCTAAAGCTTTTGGTTTGTTTAACTTAACTTGAATATAAATCTTCTCATTTCCTTTTGTTGCCACTATATCAATTTTATATATGCCATCCATTTTAAGATTTGTTCTCTTAGCTTGGTAACCTTTAGCTTTTAGAATAGACAATAATTCTTCTTCTCTTTTATAATTAATAAATGAATGATAAAAAAGAACTTGATAATAATTTTTAAATATATCAGGTTGGTGGCTATTAATTTTGGTTAAATATTTACCAAGGGCAAGGCAAAAAACTTTTGATTTAGCTTCTTTTCATTCTTCAAAGCTTTTAGGTTTTAATTTATTTAATTCTCTCTTGATATTAAAATTAAGATCTTTATAGCTTGGCATTTTCATAGTTAAATTATAACGTGAAAAATTTTCATAAATTTATTTGACATTGTTATATATTCCCGATATAATAAGTGTGATAAGTAAAAACCTGCAAACTTTTTACTAATCACTAAATTTATTATTTTCATAATTAATAATAAAGAGTGAGTGGGTTTTGAACTCACTCTTGTTTTTACTTATCATTGTCTGTTCGGTTTGAACAAAATAAAAAGGCGGTTATTTGCCTTTAATTGAACACCAAACAACCGCAAATTTATTATATATTAAAAAAGAAAGAAAGGAAAATAAAAATGTTAATAAGTGAAAAAGAATATTTTGAAAGAAATGGTATGAAATTTCTAAAACAAACAGAACAAAGAATAGATATTGTTGAAGAAAGATTATGAAAAAATATAAATTCTCTTTCTAATTTAAGAGGAGCTAGAAAAGCTCAAAAAGAAAAGAAAATACAAGAATTAGAAGCAGAATTAAAAAGTTTAAAGGAAACACAAGATAAAATCTATGAAAAATTTAGAAAGTATCCAGATTTATAAAATAAAGAAAGGAAAATAAAAATGTTAATTTCAAGAGAAACATTTAAAAATTGTAGTGACAAAGATTTAAATTATTTGTGAGCTTTGGTTAGTGATATGTCAGACTTACCATTAAGTTATGATATTAACAAATTAATGAGTTGTGTCAATTCTTCTAAACATGGCTGCAGTCATTTAATGACTCATATACAATTTATAGAGTTTTGATATAAAGAAATAAGAAGAAAAATAAAATACTATCTTACTTGAATTAGCAATATGATGGAATTATTTAAATCAAATTTCCTATTATATTTCATAGTAAGAGAAATGAAAATAAGATTAAAAAACATTAAGCTATGTGTTAAGTCTTACAAAGCTAACGAATGAAAATTTGACAATTTAAGAACTCCAGTACAAGTGCAAGTATTTGAAGATTATTTAAATATGGTATATACCGCAATTGATGGCAAATTGAAAGAAAGGGAAAAGGCAAATGATTAAATTTGAAAAGGAACTATTATGTTTGAAAAAATAAAAATGAACAGATGGCGTTGCCGTTGTTGTCAAACATTAACAAATGACAAAAAAAGAGAAGTTTTTAATTACAAAAATGAAGAATATGTGTTCCCTTATTTTTGTCAAAAATGTTGTCAAAGATTAATTAATTGAATAAAAATACATAAATAAAATTAACTAAAATAACTGTTTTATAGTTGTTTTAGAGAAAAAGGAGTAATCATGTTTTACAAAAATAAAATTGTTTTAAATAAAGAAATTGACTATGTTAAAGTTTACTTAGATCAATTTAAAATCTTAGTTGAAAGAAAACAAAAAAGTAAAAAAACTTTTCAACATTATTTAACTTTATTGAAAAGACTTAAAAGATTTGGATCGGTTGAAGAATTACTAGACCAAATGAATCATTATTTAGCTTCTTCAAATTGAGCAGAAAACACTAAATATAGTACAAGATTAGTTTATGCTACTTTTATCAAATGATTATCAGAATATACAGGAGTTTATATCAATACTAAACTAGACTTAGATTCATTTAAAAAAGTTGGTGGAACTAGACAAGCATATAGTATGGAAGAATATTTAAAAATATTCAATTATGTTGAATTATGGGGAGATCTTAAATTCAAATTAGTATTCCAAATTTTAGCTATTACAGGAGTTAGAATTGGAGAACTTGCAAATGTTAATTGAACTTTATTAGTTAAAAATAATTTCACTCAAAGAATTGAAACAGAAAAGAAAAATAACACTAGACTTTTCACAATTCCAAAACCTGAAACAAATCATTATTTTGCAAACTTAAGACAAGACATTATTGACAATATTGATTTCTTTAAAAAAGGTTTAAACATTAAAACCATTCAAAATAAATTCAATTTATTTAAACATTATGTTCATGAATTAGAGCCAGAATGAGGCATAAAAATCTCTGCTCACATGTTAAGACACTTCTTTATTGTTAATGCTCATTTAAACATTGGAAGAACAGAAGAAGTTGCAAAGCTTGTTGGTCATGTTAACTCACAAACAACAGCAACAACATATTTAAACTTTAGCAATGTTGCTCTTGAAAATATTATGGAACAAGCTCAAATGGAAAATGAAAGTGCTTTTGACTATTCAAAAATTAAAATTAAATATAAAGAACTAAGCGAAGAAAATGCTCAACTCAAATTAACAATTAGTGAACTAAACAACCAATTAGACAAATACAAAAAAGTTTTAGGTGAAACAAAAGAAAATGTTAATTTTACAGAAGTATTAAATAGCAATATAAGTAAATTAAAAAATTTAATTAAAAATATTAAGTAATAAAAACAAATGGCGACTGCCATTTGCTATGTTACTCACAATTATATTATAAAGGTTTTTTAAATATATAGGCTAACATTTTCATTATTTTTTGGAGCTTCAAAGGTTTCTGCTTTTGGGGCTTCTATTTTATTTTCCTTTATTGCTTCATTAGAAGCCTTATTTGCCTCATTGTTTTTGGGAGTTAATATATTTGCTATGTCTTCAACAATCTTAGCTCTTTCAAGCTTTAATTGCTCTTTAAGCTCACTATTTTCCCTTTTCAATTCAACAATTTCATTTGCATAAGCTCCAGAATGATATTTAGACTCATTTAATTCAGCTTTAACATTATAGACTTGTTCAGTTAATTGTTTCTTTTCATTAACAAGGTTCTCAATTTGTTCTTTTAGCTTTTTAACCAAAGGATCAACATTGCCACTTTGTAAAGCTTTTAATTCTTCACTTAGTCTTTCAATTTCTTTTCTTTGGTTGTCAAACATAACTTCAAGTTTTGAAAGTGAATTGTTTTTATCAGCCAATTCTTTTTGAGTTTGAAGAAGTTCAAATCTTATGTCTTTATTTTCTTGTTTAAGGTTATTATTTTGAAGCTTTAAATTATGAGTTTTAATGAAAGTGGTTGTGATTCCAGTAATAGAAGCTATTAAAGAAACAAAACCACCTAAAAATATAATTAAGTTAGTTGGGTTTGCGAAAAAATCTTTCATTATTTGTTTCCTTTCTTATCATGTTCAATTTTATTGTCTAATGTATTTGTTTTCAAAGCTTTGGAAGCTTCTTTGATTCTTTTAGCTAAATTTCTTTTTTCAATTTTCATTTTTAAAATATAGAGTTTTATTCTAACCTCCAATTTTTATTCTAAATAGGTGTTTTAATCATGAAGCTAATTCTTGACTTATTGCGCTTTCAGGTTTAACAATGGTGAAGACTAAAAAACATATTGAAATAATTAATAATATAAGCAAAATGCTTAATAGTCATAAGAAAAATCTTTTAATCATTAATATGTTCTTTCTCAGCTAAATAAGTCTATTTTTCAAAAACGCAAATCACTAGGTGTTTCATTATTAAAAATTTTGCCAACTTGTATAATTTTAAATTCACAAGACTCATTTAATATTTTAATATTTCATATTGCTAATGCACTACTTGAGCCGATATCATCATAAACCACAGGCTGACAAAAAGTTAATTCATCACCAGAATTTAAATATGTAATAAAGTTATTCTCTTTCCCTGCATAATTAATATAAGTTACTATTTTAAATTTTTTTAGGTCAAATTCATAATTTAGATTAGTCCTTTTTTTATCTAATGAAATTGTGTGCTCTTTGCCATATTCAAATTCTCTTTCTCCAACTAAACCGACTCTTATTCATTTTTTGTCTTTTTCTCTATTTATTTGATTATATAAAGAAATTAAATTTTTATCTATTTCAGCTATTTTTCAAACATTAGATGTGGTATTTTCTAAAGTAGCAACTTTATCTTCTAAAGCTTTTATTTGATTATCTTGTGTGGAATTGATTTGGACATTTTTAGTATTTTGGTTTTCTTGCGCAATTTTAAAGGATTCAAAAGCTTGCTTTAAATTTTCGTAGTTGTCTAAAATGTCTTTTAGTTTTTTAAAACTTTCATTTTGAAATGCATAAAGCACATCGTTATTATTTTTGTATCCGAAACCGTTACCTCATAAATGAAATTTTCCCTCATTGTCTTCAAGTCGTATCTCGCTTTTGCTTTTAATAACATTAGTTTTATATTCTAAATTTTTAATACGCGCTTCTTGATTAATATTATTTTGAGTTTGAGATTTGTCATATTCTTCCAAGCTTTTTATTTTGTTTTCTAATTCAATATCTTTATTGTTAACAAATTCTTTTAATGATTTCAATAAAGCTTCAAAATCAGCTTGAATAAAATCAATGTCACTTTCTAAATCAACTCAACTTGGAAATGTTAATAATTGAATAGATTCATAATTTATTAATTTTGATAATGAACCAAAATCTCTTGTTTCACCATTAAGTGAAATATTATTAGAAACCAGAAAAACACTATTTGAATATTCTGGAAAACTTTTACTTGAAAGTCTATATTTAATTTCCAAATAAATAGCTTTTTTGAAGTTTTCAAATCTTGTTTCTCCAATAATATTTTTAATAGCTTTGGAGTCACTTTGAGTTTTAACAAAATAACTCATTTTTTGACCTATGATTAAATCTATTGTTGTATATATTGAATAAGCAAATTTATTAAAAAAATCTACTTCATTTAAATTTTCATTTTGTTTTTTAAAAACATAAGGAATAGTTAAATTTTGTTCATATCAATATTTTGATTTAAATTCATTCAAATTTAATTCTAATTTGTTTAATTCTTCCATTAATTTAACTCCTTTCCTATTTTTTATATTTATTCTTTACTCAGTGATTAACTCAATAATTAGTCTTTTGAGTTTTACTAGTAAAAGCTTTTTTATTTGCTCACCTTAAGGCGGCTTTTGTTTGATAACCTACATTGCCAGTTGCTCATGATCTAGCCATAGAGCTAATAAATTGAAATCCTGGTGCTCTTCAACCTTTAAAAACATTTTCTTTAACTCCTTTAACAATTTCATTTAAGATTATGTTTTTGTCTTCTAGTCACACTCATTTTTGTCTTTTAAAATTCATAATAAGAGAATTAATTGTTCTAAAAGTAAATAATGAAGTTCCTATTAAATTGGAGAAAATAGGGTGTATTGGAACAGCTTGAAACATTTCAAATTTTCTAATAAATCTTCCTACTATATGGCCATAAGCAATATTATTTAAATAGTATCTTCCAGGACTTTTAGCACAAACTAATTTAATCAATTCATCTATGCTCTTATTTCATAATCTAACAGGTTCTTTTCCTTTAGGATTTTTTTTGCTTTTTGTTGCATTTTTCTTAAAATAGAGAACAGCATTTATAGCTTTAATATCTCAAGGGTTGTTCACTTTATTTATTGACATTCTTTCTAATCAAGAACTATGATCAATTCAAATATAATTAGAAGCTTTCTTAACTACTTTCTTAATTGGTTTTGATTTAAAAGTATTTTTTAATAATTTGGTAAATTTGCCAAGTTGTTTGTTCAAATAGGCTTTTGGGTGTTTAAATACAGTGTCAACTGCTTTTTTTGCTAAATATGAGGGAGAGGTTAATAATGAGACCATAGATCTTAAATGTGTGAAAGCTTTTTGTATATTTTGAACCTTTTTATTCAAAAAATAATAAATATTTTTGTTATCAGATAAAGTTCTCAAAAATGAATCATTATTAAATAATTTTAGTTCTTTTTTTAAAAGTGATTTATTGTCAATAAATTTAGCTTTGTCAACTCCTAATTCAGAATAATTAGCAGCTATTTTTGTTATTTTTTCACTTAATTCTTCTTGACCCTCTTTTTTAAGATTTTTTGCAATTTGAAAAAACTTGTTAGTTTTATGTGTGTTTGCTGCATATCTTATTCCTCTTGTCACAAAAGGAATAGCATTAATTCCAGCGCTAATTCCAAAGTCTTGTCAATTGATATTTCCATAGTTTATAGCAGCATTAAAACCTAAATCTAAGGCAGTACTTAGACCATATTCAATAACAAGACCAAGACCAGGCGCAAAGGTATTAATAAAACTACCTAAAAAACTTGCTCCTATATCCAAAGCAACATGTAGGAATGAAAGAAAACCTCGCAAAAAAGGATTCATTTGTTTTTTTGAATCATTAATAACAAATGATTTTGGGCTTAATTGCAAGGTTGTTTTTGGTTTTGGGTTAGAATAAATTAACATTATTAAGAGCCAGGTTTTGGAATTGGTGCAGTTGTTGGTTTTTTAATAGCTTCAAAGTTTGAATCACAAACTATTCCAAAAAAGTTTTGAATTTCCATAGCCACAAATCTATCACTAAATTTTGGAACTTCGTCAGTTTTAAGAGAAATTAATCTGCTTCCAGAACCAGCAGAATCACTTGTTCAAGCAACAGCCTCAAATTCTTTTAATAATGTTGAAGGTTTGACTTTAATTCCTGCAATCATTTGGAAATCACTTAATAATCATGTTCTTGGGTCTTTAGGATTACCTTGAATTGATTCTTTTACAAAGTTTCCTTGTGTTGAATATCTGACTATTTTTTGATAAATACTTGGTTTGACAAAAATTCCAATTTTGCTTTGTTCAATTCCGTCAATTCCTAATGTTGAATCTTCATGTTCCATTAATCTTAATGCCATGTTTACAATTTCACTATAAACTTCTTCATCTGTTTTTTTAGTCAAATCAATTTCAGTGACAATTGAATCAGGTTGTCCATTTTGTTTTTTTGTTGCATAGTTTTTAATGTGTTCTTCAACTTTTAGTCAATTTTGTTTGTCAACTTTTCTCTTTCATTTTGAAATTTCGTCACTTGCTTTTTGAACAAGCATGTCAGGAACATTCATTAATAAATCAACTTTATTTAATTGAATATCTTGAACATGAGATTCATTTCAACGGATTTCTTTTTTAGCATATCTTGCTTTTTGAGCTCTTGGGTTTTTTGTATATTCTTCTTTAGTTTTTCATTCTTGATCTAAAGAAATTAAATATTCAATAACTGGTGAATTTGGATCACTTGCAGGAGTTAATGTACTACCTAAAAAGTTTGTTTCTAAAATTGCATTCAATAAAGTTGAAATTTTAGTTAGACCACCATTTGATATGGTATAAGCTTTATCAGCTCCTTGTTCAAATAAAGTAGCAGATTCAGCAGTTAAATATTGTTTTAAAGTTGGTATTTGATAAGACATATAATTTCCTTTCTAATAATTTCTAATATAAGGACTTCATGGATCAGAACTATTAGAACTAGAATCTTGGTTAATATTATTTACAGAATTAGGTTCTTTAGTCTTAATAGTTATGTTATTTTCTTTTGCCACTTGCTCAACACTTTGAAACAAATTATTTAGATTAATTGAATTTACATCTATCTTCTCAAAATCAATTTCATTCAATTTGTATTTGTTTCATTCATTTTTAAAAGTATCTTTAACTTTTCCGGACAAGTTTTTATAATTTTCTAAATTGGTGTTGAATTGTTGCTCAAGACTTTGATAATCATTTTTTAACTTTTCATTTTCAGTTTTTAAATTTTGATTATCTTTATGTTGGTTTTGAGTTTTATTTAAGATGAATGAAGTCAAGTCATCTTTTTCTTGGAAAAACTCATAAACTCCAAGCGAAGAAGCAATCTCCTTTTGAGAAGAATTTTCATTTAATGAAAGTTTTTTAAGGAGTTCACTTTCTTCAATTCCTAGTTTGCTAGATAAAACACTAATAATTTTATGCATAGCTTCCTTTCTTCCGTCTTTTGGGCAGCAGTTCCCTTAAATTAAATATAGTTAATTGTTAAGTTACCTAAATTGTGATAATAAGGTAATTCTATTTTTTGGTTATTAATATAAATTTCATTAGGTAAAAATAAACCAAAAATAATTATTCTTTTCTTTTGTTTGCATATAAAGTTTTGTGGAACGAAACCTAAAGAATTTGCAATTTTTAATCATTGATTTTTATTGATAATAAAATCATTGTTTAGAAACTTAAAATAAGTGTCATATATATTTGATTTAAAATCTTCTTTTTCATATACTTGATATTCAATTGTATAAATAGGAACATAAGTTTCATTTATTAATTCATAGTTATCGTCAAGATTTTTGTAATCAAGACCTGAAAAATTAACAACTTCTAACCAATCATTTAAATCATCTAAATCAACAATTTTAAATGCAGCAGGAATTGTGTCATAAGTATAATGAATCATTCCAGGTTCATCACCATGTGCAATTTTAGCTGTATATGTTGGGTTTAATTGAACCTTTGCAAAAGCGTTAACAATGTTTATTTCTTTTTTAACGCTTTTTTTAATTAATTGAACAAACATTTGCTTTTTAGTTAAACCAGGTTCTAAGTCTTTAATTTCTTTTCTAGCTTCTTCTGGTGTCATAGTATATCTAGAAGTTTGAATTGATGATAATTGAAAAGCTTCATTAAATTTTTCTTTATTAAACATTAAAAATTCTTCATGTTTTTGGTCAATAAACATTTTGACTTTATATTTTGAATTATTAAAATCAAAGTCTTTTCAATTATCAGAAATATTGACTTCTTGAATATTTAATGGAATTAGTGGTTCAGATATTTGATAAAGCTTATTTGGACTTTTTATTGCTTTTGGTTTTATGCTTTTTATCAAATTATTTTCATAAACTAAATCATAAAAATTACTTGCTATTTCTCAATTTTTATCAAAATAAAAAGGCAAATAAAGTTCATGTTTTTCAGTTTCACCATTATCAATACAATATGTTGAAGGAACATTGCCTGAACTCATTGCAAATAAAGTTTTTAAAAATTTTTCTTTCTTTGTATATAAGTTAATCAAAGTGTAAAATTTAAAATCAACAAAATCTTTTAAATTGTTTCCAGCAAAAATAGTCTCTTTAAATTTTTTTATTTCTTCTTCAGTCATTCCCATGAAATTATTTTGTAATCTAAGTCTAACATTATCAATTTGATTAATAGCACCTCAAAAGTTTTTCATTAAATCATTTTCTTTGTTCAAAATAATATTCAAATATAAATGAGAAAATTTGCTCAAAGTATTTAAATAGTATTTATTGTCAATACCATTAATTTCAATTGGATTAACAAACATATCAAAAGCTAGGCCATTTGTTGGCAATTCACTAGTTAAACCATTGTTTTCAATTTCTAAAGCTTTTTGGTGCAAATATGGAGTTCTTAAACTGACATTAATTTCATTTGGCTTTTCTTCAATGAAAACAAATTTTATTTTTTTCTCATTTTCAATTTGAGAAATTGGTTGAGCTATTCCATATGAATAAGCATTATTTTTTTGCTCCAAATCATATTGGTTATTTAAAGCATCTAAAATATAAAATTTATTATCTAGTTTCAAAATTGCACTCTGATTATATTTAAAAATAGGTTGTTCGAAATCAATGCTTAACTTTATGACATCATAAATATCTTTTTCAATATCAATTCTATTTTGAGATTCAACAGAACAATATAATTCAATGTTTTTGATTTTGTCTTTAGTTCAAGATATTACATTAACTGAACCATTTTCAAAAGAAAGTGATTTATTGTCTATTAAAATATATTCACCAGTTCTTGGCTCTAAAAAAGATTTTAATTCCATAAAGTCCATTTTATAATTCCTCACTTTCTTCTAAAGCTTTTGAGTTATTATTGATTAAAGGTGTTTGATTTATAATTGAGCCATTTAAATTTGCAGAATATTTTCAAGCTTCATTTTTTAGCCATTCAGTTGAACCAAAAATTAAAACTTTATCAATTAGCAAACTAGGTTCAAAAGTTTTGAAAAAGTTTAATAGTTGCATTTGTCTTAAGTTTGATTTTGCTTCAATATGATCTTCAAAATCACTATTAATTTGTTGAACTTCAGCATTATGCATATTTTTAGTTCCAGAATCACTTGAATCTTCTTTTAAGAAAGCAAATTTTTTAATTTGTTTAATATTGAATCTTATTTTTTCAATTAATGGTATTGCTTGACTATTGCCTTGCACAAGTTGAACAGGAGGAGTTCCATCCATTTGAATAGCAGTATTAATTGGAATAAATCTATCATTAGGATCTTTAAGTCCTTGTTTGATCATGTCTTTAAGACCATTCATATCATTGACATAAATTCAAGGAGCAGATAAGTTTGAATCATTTGCAGCAATTTTTAAGTCTTCATCTAGCATATCAAAATAATATAAATTAACATTAAACAAATCGGGGAAAGCATTATGATTATTAAAGAAAATTTGATAAGGAATTTGGTTATAAAATGGAAGAGTTTCATAGTCATAAAAATCTAATAAAGCTTTAGCTTGTTTTTCTTGTTCAACATTTAATAGAACATTTTTTATAGGATCAAAAAGTAAATCATATTTAAATTCAACTTTATTTTTAATTCTTATTCACTCTTCATCAATATAGAAACTTATATTTGATGAATAAAATTTGATTCTTGTTTTAAGTTTTACCAAGTTACCATTTCTATCAAGCAAATAATCTAAAACTTGAGCAGGCATTCAATTATTTCTTAGAGCAGCAACTCCCTCACAATAAAGATATTGCTCTAATTTTTGCAAAGCTTGCAATTTTGAAATTGTAAAATAGTCTTTAACTTCTACATTATTCTTAAAAATTTTTGGTAAATTGCTTCAAATAGTGTTAATAGTTGTTTGAGTTCCAAATTTTAAAAATTGATTATATGAATCAGGTTTATTATTAAACCTTAAACTAAAATATTTGTTGCTTTCATTTTCTAATTTATTAATAATTGTTTTGCTCATTTCTCTCCTTTAATTCTTTATTAAATAAATAGTTTTTATATTCACAATTTTGTAAGGTGTTGGCCATTTCAAAAGCATTGATGACATCATAAATTTTTTTGTTAATTCTTTCATTTCTTTGGTTAGGATTTTTAGGATCTTCTTTATCAATTACTTGTTGACATAACAGAGTTAATAATGATTTAGCTTTAGGTAATAACTCAACTAAACCATTTTCAAATATGTTTTTTTGTCATACTTGTCTGTCAATTATTCCAAAGCCTTTTTTGCCTTTAAATCTTGAAGCAGGTAACAATTTAGTATTTATCCCATTGTTAATAAAAACTTCAGTCATTCATTGCAAAGAGTGGACATTATCTCCATATAAGAAAGAATCAAAATTGCCTAATAATCATGAGTTATAGAATTTAAAATTGTATTTATCAAAATACTCATTTCATTTTTTGACAATTAAAGCAACTTTATTGTAAATAGCTTTATTTTCTCTTCTCTTGTTTTTTGGTAAGAGCTTTTTAATGTCTTCAAAAATGTCTAATACTATTATTCTTGCTCCACTTAACAACAAAACAACAACAAGAGCACAATTATCAGTTAAACCATAATCAAAACCATAAAAGAGTCCACAAATTTCTTCATTTTCTAATTTTGTTTCTAATTGTTTAATATTGATTATTTTGCATTTTTTTCTATCTCAATTGCCATTTTTGTTGAGCAAAACACTTTTCATAAAATAATCATATCTTTCAGGTGGCTCTTCAAAAGCAAAACCAGCAACAGTAATCATTCATAATTTATAATCTTTAGTTTTTAGAGCTTCAAATTGTTTTAATTGCAAATCACTTAATTCATTTTTAGGAACAAAATATTTAGAAAACATTGTGACAATAATTCCGATTCCCTCTTTAAAAGCTAAGTCTTCTTTTTGCAAATAAGTATTTTCAATTAATTCTTTTGCTAAATTTAAATTGATCTTCTTTAAAAAATCTGTTCCTGAATACAAAGGTAAAATAGGATTATGAAAATCTTTAATTAAAAAGTGATCTACTGTGAAAATGTTATAAAGAAAAGTTACATTAGTTTTAAACCCTTCAATATTTTTAGATCTTAAAACAGTATTAGCTATTAATATTTCTAAATTACTTGCTTGAATTTTATAAATTTCTTCTAATTCTTCAGTTAGCTCTTTTTCAATTGGTTCATCTATTACTAATTCACCCCATGCAAAATCTTTTTGTGAAAGAGTTACACCTTGGAAACTTTGAACATTTTTTCAATTACCAAAAAATATAGCTCTTCCTTTTCCACCATCTTCATAATCTCAATAAGCTTCAGTATTGTAAATACTAATATAAGGTCTATAATCTAAACCTTTAGCAGCAAGAAAACTTAAAACTTTTTCTAATAATGGTTTTAATGTTCCTTTAATGTGGTTATATTGATTTCTACACCAAAAACTATTAAAATTTTTTTCATTCACTAATCTATAAACAGTTTCAATCATTCTACTAAAAGATTTTGAAACACCTTTAGCATCTGAATAGATTTTGAAAAATGCATTAGATTTGTAAGCTTCAAAAGTTGGATTATCTTCTAAATCAGTATAATGAACTAATTCTTTAAATTGTTCTTCTGTAAAAACAGGAGGTTCTTTTAGAAATTTCATTTATCTTTCAAATATGTATAGCCACATAAAATTTTGGTGTGACTAAATCACAAAAATATGTCAGACTTTAAATCATGATCTGCAAATTTATAGATTTGTGATTTAATAGGAACATATAGCCAATCATATTTTTCATTTTTTTTAATTTCTTCAAGAGTTTTTTTGTATAAAGAAATTACTTTTTTGTTTTTTGATTTAGTTCAACCTTTGGAATTACAATCTCAAATGAATTTATCTATGTTGAGTAATAATTTCTCAATTTTATCTTTTTCAGCAATTTCCATTTTTTTAAAAATATCCATTCTTTTCCTTTCTAAGTATGTAATGCATTCTTATATTCTTAGAGAGAGATATATATAATGAGTGTAGCTCATATATATCTCTCTAATATAAGTATTTTTATACTTATATAAATAACCCCTATAATCCCCTTTTAATCAAATAAGGAGATCTGATCTTTCTCTAGTGAATTTGAAATATAGTTTTTTGTATATTCTTTACTTAATACAGAAATTTTTTTCAATTGGACAAAAACATTTAAAAATAAATCTTTAATTAATTCTTTTGGAATCATTGAGCGTTGATAATAACTACCTTTTGAATAGTGTTCAGCATTGCCTGGTTTTCTTTTGTTTTTCAAATTTAAATTAATATTTGAATAAAAACAAGTTGGCTTAACACTAAATTCTTTGTTATAGCTTGAGTAATAGGTATTATTTTTAATTCCATTCAAGTTATGATGAAATTTCAGAAATTTTCAAATAAAAGACTGAAAAGGATTCTCAATTATTCACACTTTAGGTTGAAAGACATTAATTATATAAGCCGTCGCTCCAGCAGTACTTTCACCTAATACTCTTTTTTGTTCTTTAGAGTAAAAATCTCTTTTTTTGTTTTTTGTGGTTTCTACTGTTTTATAAAATTCATAGTTATTCAATTCTCAACTTGTTTTGCTAATATCTTTTCAAATAGCTAGTGAACAGTCTGCTCTACTTCAACTCTCACAAGGTGGAGAAGCAATTATAATGTCAGGTTTTGGAATTAGTTTTAGTTGGTCAATTAAATTAAAATTATTTAATGAAAGGTCAATATTATAATAATTCTTTAAATCTTTATGTTCTTGTATTCCTATAGAATAAATAACACAATTTTCATTGTTTTGTAATGCTTTAAAATAACTCATATTGCCGTCATCATACAAAGCTCATATGGTTATTTTTTTATTTTTATTCATAAACTAAAGTTTTTTTAATAAGTCATCAAAAGCTTTTTCTTGTTCTTCATATTCTTTTTTTATTTTTTTAAGTTTAGATTTTAGAATTTTAACATCTGATTTTAATTTTGTATTTTCTTTTTCTGTTAAATCAATAAGAAATTTAATCAGTTTTTCTTTATTCATTATTTTCTCCCTCACAATTTAAATCAATTTCACTTGCATAACAAGAAACTTGTTCTAAGCATTCTTCTGAACATACTACTAAATTGCCTCAAAAATATCTTTCTTTTTTTGGTTGAAATCTTTTGTGGCAAAAATCACACTTATTATTTAACATAATTATAATTAACTTTCTATAAATTTTGCTAAATGCGGAATAAAATCAATATTTGTTTTGACCAATTCACCATTTCTATTTTTTGCAATTGATAAGTTCAAAATTGTTTTCTTGTTAGGGATTAAAGTGCCAACATTAAAATTATTTGAAGAATTATAAAGAAACATAATTAAATCAGCGTCTTGTTCAATAGAACCAGTTCCTTTTAAATCAGAAAAAGATGGTTCATTATTGGTTTTCTTTTCATACTCTCTTGAAAGTTGAGATAAAACAAAAAAATTACAATTAAATATTTTTGACAATTCTTTTAATTGTTTAGAGCATTGAGACAACTTTTCTCTTTCACTTGAATATTTTTGATTATCAAGCAATTGAAAATAATCAATAAAAACAGCTTTGATCTTTAAACCAATAGAATTCAAACTTTTATAAATAATGTCAGGAGTCACTTCACTTAATTTTTCATTATTAAAATTGTTTCTATATCTATCAAATATAAAAAGGTTCTTTTTGTTTAAATCTTCAAAATCTATTTTCTTAGAATTTGTTTCAACTTCTTTAAGTGAACAAGAATTGGCAAGAGCTAAAAGTTTTGAATATATTTCAATTGAGTCCATTTCAAGACTAAACAAAACAATGCATTCATCTTCTTTCAAATTTTCCAAAGCATTAAAAATAATGTTAAGAGCAAAAGAAGTTTTTCCAACGCCTGGTCTTGCAGCTAAAAAATAAAGTTGTTTAGGTTTTAAACCATTTGCATAATTATCAATGATATTGAAGTTAGTTAATAGAGATTTATTTTTTGCAATATTTTCCATTTCAATTTTGTAAAATTCCTGTAACTGTTTTGTAGTGAGTAGCATATATTTTTCCTTTCTAAAATAACAAGGGCATTAAAAACTCCGGTGGGTCTTTTTTTTCAAAGGGGGAGGTATATATAGTCCTGAAATTTTAATTTTGGGAAGTATATCACTATATATTCCCTGTTTCTTTAGGAAAATTCGGTGTATAGGTTAAAGCATAGGAAAAAATTATTGATTTGATTTCCTTAGTTGGTGTGGTGGTTTGATATAAATGTATAATACATTTATATAAACCACATACAATATGAAGTAAGATAATAAATAATTTTAAGTTAAGTTTAAATATAAAAGAATTTTCCTAAAATAAAAGTATTTTGAAAAGTAAACTCATTCACCTATTTGAACAAAAAAACCTGGCTAATACCAGGTCTTGACTATTTATTAGAATACTATTTAGGTGTTATATAAAAAGATAATTAATATCTTCATCTTTATATCCTTTTGCTCAAAGGTATTCTTCAAAATCCATAGGTTTCATTTCATACTAAGAAATATAACCGACTCCAATGTGTCTAATATTGTGTTCTTTAAAATTAATTCCTAATAAAAAACCTGAGCAAATAACATCAAATCTTTTGTCTAAGGCAAAACTTTTTAAACTTGTAATGCAATTAGGTTGTTCTTGAATTTCATCAAAAAATATTAAAGTTTCATTTGGCACAAATTCAAAACCGCTTTTTGCAAAAGAAATAAATTTAATTAAATCATCAACTTCATAAGATTTAACATTTTTGTTATTAAACAATTCTTTTATTTCATTCATTAAAGCAAAGTTGATATAAACTACATATTTGTAATTATTTTTAGCAAATTCTAAAATAGAAGTTGTCTTGCCTATTTGTCTTGCTCCTTTAATTATTAATGGTTTTTTATTGGCATCATTTTTTCAATCCAACAAAAAAGCATCTATTTTTCTTTTTAACATAGGACCTACTTAATAATAATTTTAATTATATTTTACTTTTTTCCGTACTTTTTAAACAAAATCTTTACTTTTTCTTAAAAAAGAGCATAAAAAATCCTTAGATTTTGCATCTAAGAATCTTAAATTTAATTAACTTTTTAGTTTTGTATCATAGTAAACTTTGATTTCAGCCATTGTTTGTTTACTTTCTGGTTCAATAGGAAAATGTTTAACTTCATATTTCATTTTTGGTGTTGTATTATCAACATCAAAAATAGTTTGTTCTTTATTTATTCCATAAAGACTAGCAATATATTGTGGATATGTATCATCAACAAAATAGTTATTTTTAACAAATTCATATTGTGATTTTCAAGCAGGAGTATAACCTACAAAGTCAAATGTTGTAAATGATTCATAACCTTCTATATTATTTCATTCTTCAGTAGTACTATTTCATTTTGGACCATTGATTCATTTATCTTTTTCAACTCCACCAAGAAAGCTCTTGTGAACTGTTTTATAAATTAAATCAGTAAAATAATCACTTGTATTTTCTGAGATAACTAACCCATCAACTAATAATAAATTAACTTTTGGTCTTAAGAATCTAATAGTACTTTGAGGCACTGTGGCATAGTTATCTTCTGAGAAATAAGCATCAACTGCATCACCGTTATAAATTAAACCAGCACATGTTTTCGAATCAGGATTAATTAAGTTATTTAAAAGAAATTGTCCATCTCCATTAAAGTTAATATGTTTTGTATCTCTAACACTATAACCTATACCATGATTAAATAATTCAACAAAGTGGTCAATGTGTTCTTTATATCAATTAGGCTTATCTTTTGATGTGCCTTTTCCAGTAGCGTGATCATCAACAAAGCCTTTATTAACGTCATAAACATAAGCTGAACCATAAATCATATTATCTCTTACAGCATTTGTTGCTTCTCAATGTTCATATTTGTTAGCTTTTAATGTTTTAAGAATATCAATGAGTCTAAATTCACCTTTGTTGTTTTTTATTTCATTAATTAGGTGATTTTGCATTGCTTGTTGATGAGCATTGATTTTATTTTGATATTCAGGGTCATCTTTTTTAAGATTTAAAACTTTAGCAGGATTATAAGCTACTACCATATCTTGTGAAAAGTATGGAGCAAAGTAGTCAATTAAGTGACGATCCTCAGTAGCTTGCGAACCATCGGCATTAATACATTTATCTTTAGTTAAATATTTGTTATATGACTCAAGATGATTTTTTACTGTGTCAGTTAAAAGTTTTAAAACTTCATTGCGGTCATTAAATTTAGGATCACCAAACATTTTAGCATAATCAATTTTGCGAAGTTTACCCTCTCTAATAAGTTGAACTGCTTGAGAATCGTTGCCAATTCCGGCAGCTGCTTTATTAGTTAAAATAGCTTTAGTAAAATCTTGAATTTCAGCAAATTCTTTGAAGTTGAAGTTTTTATTTATTTTTGCTTTGGTATTTGGATCAATATAAGATTGATAGTTGTAGAATGAAGGCTTGAAGTTATTTTTGTTACTATATTTATAAGATAAAGCACCAACTAAAGCAGCTGCAGCAACAACTGCAAGAGCACTTGTACCAAAAGTTTTGGTTAAAATTTTGGTTTTAATAAGTGTTTTAAATTTGTTGTTCTTTGGTTTGTTGTTGTTCATTTTTTATCCTTTTTGCTTTTTTATTACTTCTTTTAATCATGTAAGCTTTATAACCAATATAGCAAGCATTAGCAACAATAGTAACAAATAATAAGCAAGCTCCAACTACTAAGCCTCAAGCTTTAAATTGACCTTCATAAAGTTTGGTTCCAAGTGTACTTACATTTGAAGTTGTTTGTAAAATAATAAAGTCATCAAATGATAAGAAAATGGAAACTAAACCAGCAAAAACAATTGATGGAATCATGTAAACAAAATAAGTTTTGAATCATGATCTAATTTTTGAATAACCTAAATCTTGGCTCGCTTCAAATAATGAAGCATTGAATTTTTCACTTCTTGGATACATTAAAGTAATACCATAAGGTAAAGCCATAATTGTGTGACCTACTATTCCTCTAATCATTCCTTCTTTAGTGTTAGCTAAAGTTCCGAAAAGTGCTGTGAATACTAAAACTAAACCAATAGCAGTAATGTTATCTGGGTTAATAAAGGGTATATTATTAACAGCTCTAACTGCTCTTGAGTAGTTTTTATTTTTTTGTTTTCACATTGCAAACACTGTCACAAGTGAAATACTAATAACTAATAAAGATACAAAGAAAGCAATAATAATTGAGTTAATTAAAGCTAGTTCTCTACCTTCATCAAAAAAGTTTGTTCAAGCAGTATTAGTAAAACCATTTCATGAAAAGCTCAAGAAACCTTTATCACTTGGCTTATTAAAACTAAAGATAACTGCGAACACTAAAGGAATATAAGTTACAGCTAAAATAATGTAAATGTAACTTCTTTTAATAAAGTTTCAAAATTTAGTCATGTTTCTTACCTCCTTTAGTTTTTTTTAAGTCTAATTATAATTTTAGGAACAAAATTGATTAATCCGTAACAACCTATAAATATGGCTGATACAACTAAAACAAGTGTGCTTCCTAAAGCTAATTCATATTTGTTTGAAGGGCTTGAATAATCATTAATTACAGATCCAATAGTTTGTAATTGAGTACCATTTGGAAGTAATTTTGCACTAATAACAAAGGTGGTTGCTGATGATAAGAAGATCATACTGAAACCACTTAAAATAGCTTTGAAACTATATGGAACAACTACTTTAAATAATGTTTGAAATTTGTTGTAACCTAAGTCTGCACTAGCTTCAAGAATGTTTTTAGGCATGTCTTTAAAGACTGTGTAAAGTGGCATAATCATGTATGGCAAGTTTAAATAAGTTAAACCAAAAACCATAAATCATTCAGCATTCAAACTGTCTTCTTCAAAAATTGAAAGGAAGAAACCTCTAATTGCATAAATTTTAGCAATTGTAAAAATTATCATAGGACTAAGAATTAAACTTAAAGCATAAATTGCTAAATATTTGCTCTTAGTTGTAGCAATAAAATAAGCATATGGAAAAGCAATAATTAAACATAATATTGCTGAAATTAATCCAATTTTTAAACTACGTCAAATTATTAATCAAATTCCTTTTTCAGCTAATAAAGCTGATGCATTAAAGCCATCTTGTGGTTTTAAAGCATTAATTACGATTAATAAAATTGGCAAAATTATTAAAAAGATAGCAATAAATAAATAAGGTAATAAAAGTAGTAATCTTTTATTTAAACCAAGTTTGTTTTTAATTTTTGAATTCATTTGTTTTGTAATCCCATTTGCTATCTTTATTCATTAAATGAATTGAGTCAATTGTTCAGCTTAAGTTTACTTTTTCACCTATTTCGAATTTTTTAGCTGTTTCAACATAAATGATTTCATCATTGTCAAGTTGAATTTTTAAGTAGTAATAACTTCCACGGTAAGCCATGTTAATAATTTCACCAACAAGCTTGTCTTTTTTCTTTTCATCATAAGCCATGATATCGATGTCTTCTGGTCTAATTAAAACATCAACTTCAGTTTGGTTTGGAAATTCATCTTCATCATGAATGGTTTTAAATTTACGTTCTCACATTGTAACGCTGCCATCTTCATTAAAGATTCCATTGTAAATATTTGAGTCTCCAACGAATGATGCAACTCATTTATTAACTGGATAGTCATAAATATTTTTTGGCGTGTCATATTGTTCAATTTTTCCACCACGCATAATTGCAATTCTATCTGAAAGTTCAAGAGCTTCATCTTGATCATGTGTAACAAAAATAAATGTAAGACCTAATTTTTGTTGTAAGCTTCTTAATAATATTTGCATTTTTTGTCTAATTTTGGCATCAAGAGCACTAAGAGGTTCATCTAATAAAAGAATAGCAGGTTCAATAACAAGAGATCTGGCTAAAGCAACACGTTGTTTCATACCACCCGAAAGTTCATTAATAGATCTTTTTTCATTACCTTGAAGTCCGACTAATTCTACAATTTCTTTAACTTCTTGGTCCATTTCTTCTTTTGTTATTCTTCTAGTTAAATAACGTTTTTCAAAATTTTCAGTTTGTTGTTCAACATAGTTTTCTCAATATGAGTAATTGAAGTCTGATTTATCTAATCATTTTTGTCTACGACGATATGCAAAAGTATTTGGTTTTAATGTTTCCATTTCTCTTTCATATTTTTCTTGTAGAGCATCTAATTTTTTCATTTCAGCTTGAGCTTTTTCTTCTCATTGTTTTTGTTTTTGAACTAATAATTTTTCATGTTTAGCATTAATAACTTCTTTTGGTTTTCTTTTAAGAGCTAAACCATATTTAATGTTTCCTTCAACATCTAAGTGAGGAAATAATGCATAATCTTGAAAAATAGTTGAAAGGTCTCTTTTGTGAGGCGGCAAGTCTTTAATATCTACACCATGAAATTTAATTTCACCACGTGTTGCTCTTTCAAAACCAGCAATAAGTCTAAGGATTGTAGTTTTGCCAGATCCTGAAGGTCCTAGCAAAGTAACAAATTCACCTTTATTGATTTTTAAATCAACATTGTCCAAAACAACCTTATCATCGAATTCTTTAACTACTTCTTTTAATTCAATAATATAAGGTGTATTATTTTTCCTAATCATAAATTCTCCTAAAAAATAAAATATAAATTTTTTCTAAATAATCTGTTTTATAGCGTTTTTGGTAATAAATAAATTTAAAATATTTTATTTTGGCGTCAAATCAAAGTTAACTAAATTTAATTAAATCGATTGACTTCTTAGGGAGGCTAAATCAAACACGTTTTGAGAATACTCAATAACAAAAAATGGAAGATCTGGATTTTTATCTTCGCAAAAGTTTAATAATACAAATTTAGATTTAAATTTATCACGCTTAAAATTTTGTATTCTCATAATGAGAATAATTATAATAATAAAAAATATTTTTGTTTAAAAATAATAAAAATTTTCATTCTTTGTTTTCTGCATTTTTTATTCATTATTTTCTTTTGTTTTTTTAAAACTAAATAGCATTTCTATTATTACGTTTTTAAGTCTTTAATGATGTTATTTTATTTTTTATAAAAATCTAAGTAAGGAGAAATTATGAGCATTAAAAATAAGAGAGAATATGGTTTGGTTTCATTATTCTTAATACAATTATTTTATTATTAGAATTATCCTTAATAATATTGATTGCAATAAAAGGAAAAATAGGCTTTATGATATACACCATTTTTGCAATATCNATACCATGTGTTGTTATANAATTACACCACACGGGGCCAAGGAGTCATTGTACGAATCCACATACACGAGTGGACCANACTTCAGTAGGAAAACAAGGGGTCCAGCGGAAAGCGATTATGGATCCGCATAATTAAAAGGAGAACAAAAGAGTAACGCCCGGTACGAAAGAGAGGAGAACAAGCAAATCAAGTGAACCGGACGATTNTTGGGAAAGGAAGAGGCGAGAGGATGGGGATAACGAAANCGAGAATGGGCTTGAAGAGAGAAAAGGAAGGGAACGAAGGCAAAACGATGCGTCGAGGACAGTGGATNGGAGAAAAGAAGAGGGAAACCGACAACTAAAGACCTACTCAGCTAGGTAGGAGTTTTTAAAAAAAATGAAAATGAGTGAACACGGAAAAACAGACAGGGAAAAAATGGGGTGCAAAGAAAAGGGGGCGGTAGATTAAGATAAAATGGAAAAAACGAAAAAAGAATCCGAATAAAAAGAGAAAT